>JANLGZ010000084.1 GCA_024653905.1 archaeon | reverse complement strand
CGGAATATGTTGTTCAAACTTTAACAATTCCGAGTGTTGATCCTTTAGCTTATTATCAGGTTGAAGGCGGAGTCCCTTTACCCGAAAGCGGACCATTCTTCTGGTTTTTCACCGCAATCATATTTAAAATATTTACTCTTGGAGCAGCATTCAGCAAAGAAACTTGGATTGTTGCTGTAAAGTTTTTTCCTGCAATTTTCGGAGCCTTAATTAGTGTTGCTATGTATTTCCTCGGAAAGGAAATGTACAGCAAAAAAGCAGGAGTAACAATGGCGATTTTTGCATCAGTAGTTCCGAGTTTTGTTTACAGAACAATGGCTGGCTTCTTTGAGGAAGATGCGCTTGGATTTTTATGGATGGTTCTTGGATTAATTTTCTTTGTAAAGGCGGTAAAAAATGCCGAGTTTAATTCTGAAACAATTAAAAATTCAATACTTGCGGCATTATTATTTGCAACAATGGCCTGGACCTGGCAGATGTTCCTTTTAATTCCAATTATTTTAGTTGCTTGGTTTCCAAGTACTATAATTTTAATGTGGTTTCGAAAAGAGAATACTGAAAAAATACTCAATATTGCAAAAACTTTCGCAGTAACTTTTGTTTTATTTTCAGTAGTTGCTACTATTTTTGTAGGTGCAGGATGGATTGATTCTACTATTGGTTACGTAACAAGTTACTTGCCCGTTACTGGAGAAAACCTTGATAGAATTAATACCACGGGGGGAGACAGTACAAGTGTTTATAGTATAAGTGTAGGTGAAGAACAATCAGGTTTCAGATTCTGGGGTAATAAGTATAGTGCATTAATCGTTTTTCCATTTGTAGCATTATTAGTATTCATCCCTTATCGTTTGCTCAGAAAAAAGAATGATTATATTTCATTCCTGATTTTTTACTGGATATTAGTAGCGATGTTCATGGCGTTTATAAGATTAAAATTCACTTATGTTTTCGGTCTTCCTATTGCAGCTGCCGCAGGAATAACTCTGCATGAATTATTTTCCTGGGTTGGTAATAGGGCAAGCTTTGAGAAAAAAACAATTGCTTTTGTTCTGGGCTTTATGTTTTTGGTCGGAATAGCAGCAGGTTCATTTTTTGTTTCACAGAATGTTCCGAACATTGAACAGGACAACGGCTGGAAAGAATCTTTATTATGGATTAACGAGAATACTCCTGAAGATGCTACTTTTTTCAATTGGTGGGATGAGGGTCATTGGGTTACTTTTATTGCAGAAAGAGGAGTCAGTGCGGACAACCGAAATTATAATCTTAAATTTAATTCTGATATAGCCAGGTTTATGTTAACCAATTCAGAAGAAGAAGCAATAAACATTGTCAATGAGTATAATCCTACTTACATTCTTTTGAGCGAAGATTTAATTGGAAAAATGGGCTCTTTAGGATTATATGCTTATGGTACGGTTAATTCTGCAGACCCAAGGGTTTCACAATACTTTTCAGTTGAAATGGATTGTTATAGATTCGGGGATTCTTTATCAGGAAATGTTAGTGTTCAATGTGGTGGAAATACACTTTCAGAGCAAGAATATCTTTCAATACCATTCAAAAGACTTGAAGAACCAAACCAGTTGCTTGAGGGTTCACAAAGAGTTTTTATTTACCGGAATGAGATCGGAGATAAACTGTTCATTATGAATAAAGCCGCAAATGATTCAATGATTGTCAGATTATTCTTTAATATTGACAATGAGCCTAAATTTGATGAAGTGTATTCAAACAAAGAAGTAAGAATTTTCAAGCTAGCTTAATTTATAGAAGGGTTATTGTGGTTCTGAACTTTGAGTTTTTTATTTCATTGTTTTTTGTTTTTTTATTCTCTTTTATTTTAACCTATTTAGTAACCCCGATTTTAATAAGAAAAATAACTGCAAGAGGTCTTACAGGAAGGGACATGAATAAGTTAATGGGAAAACCAGTTGCAGAAATTGGAGGCATTGCACCGTTACTTGGAATTTCACTTGGAATAATTGTCGCGATTTTTATTTCCACTTATTTAGGTTTTTTTGAATTCAATTTAACAATATTATTTGCAGCATTTCTCACGATTTTTTTGGTTGGTTTTATTGGAGTAATAGATGATTTAATTGGCTGGAAAAAAGGAATAAGACAATGGCAGCACGCTTTGTTTCCTTTATTTGCTGCTTTGCCTTTAATGGCAATACAGGCAGGAACAGATTTTCTTGTTTTACCTTTTATTGGTCCTGTTTCAATTGGAATATTTTATTCATTGCTTTTAGTGCCTCTTGGAATCACAGGTGCAAGCAACGCATTCAACATGCTTGCCGGTTTTAATGGTTTGGAGACTGGTTTGGGAATTATAATTATTTCCACACTTTCTTTAATCGCTTTTATGACTGGTCAGCCTGAAGCACTTATTATTGGAATTGCAATAATCGCAGCTCTTTTAGCTTTCCTGAAATATAATTGGTTTCCAGCAAAAGTATTTGGAGGCGATTCATTAACTTTAATGATAGGTGCCTCAATAGCAACAATTTCTATTATTGGAAATATGGAAAAAATAGGAATAACATTAATTGCTTTGCACTGGATTGAACTTGGTTTCAAAGGTCGTTATAAATTTCAAACAGAATCATTCGG
>JANLGZ010000077.1 GCA_024653905.1 archaeon | reverse complement strand
TTTCCGCAATTTTTTTTGCCTGACGCAAACCATTTTCATTCAAAGGTGTTTGTGAAAGTCCCTGATAGCGCTTCTGTACATTAAAATCAGTTTGCCCATGCCTGCACAAAATTAGTTTCATTTTATTTTTCACTTTTCCTGAATGTTCATGAGTAAAAACATTTTGTTCGTCCCTGTGAACATTATTTCTTGGTGCAAGGTTTTACACAAGCTTTCTTCCAACTGCCAATGCGACCTTTTTGAGGTCATTGTACATTACTTCAAAATCCTTCGGAGTGAACTGCTGAGCCTGATCACTCATTGCATTTTCAGGATCATTATGAACCTCTATAAGTAAACCATCTGCTCCAACAGCAATTGATGCTTTTGCCAAATAAGGAATAGGTTCTCTTTTTCCAGCGGCATGACAAGGGTCAACAATTACTGGTAAATGAGTTAACTTTTTCACAAGAGGAATAACGCTGAGATTTAATGTGTTTCTTGTTAAAGGTTCGAATGTACGGATTCCGCGTTCGCACAAAATCACATCCTGGTTTCCTTCATTCATAATATACTCTGCAGCAAACAACCATTCATCTACAGTTGTTGATAAACCATTTTTGAGAATAACCGGCTTGTTAACTTTACCGACTTCTTTTAACAAATCAAAATTCTGAGTATTTCTTGCACCAATTCTAATCATATCAACATACTTTGCAACCGTTTCAACATCTCTTGTATCCATAACCTCAGTTTCAACAACAAGACCAGTTTCATCACCGACTTTTCTAATGATTTTTAATCCCTCTACACCCATTCCCTGAAACGCATAAGGACTTGTTCTTGGTTTGTAAGCACTTGCTCTAAAAGCTCTCACTCCCATTTTTTTCAGAGCATACGCAATCTCAAACATCTGCTCTTCGCTTTCGCATGCACAAGGACCTGCAATCATAACAATATCCTTACCGCCAAACTTCACTCCTTTAACATCAATAACAGTATTATCCGGATGGACTTCTCTTGAAACTCTTCTGTAAGGCTTTTGTACAGGCATTACTTTCTCAACATAATCAAGCGCGTTTATTTTATCCACGTCAAGCTTTCGCTCATCCCCAATAACACCAATAATACAATTAGTGCTTCCTTTGGAAATGTGCGCTTCCAAACCGTCCTTTTCAATAATCTCAACAACATGATCAATATGTTCCTGTGTTACACTTTTACCCATTACAATTATCATTCTTTCACCTTTTCATATCCTTTAAACTAAGCTCAATTTTTTTCACAATCGCATCAGCATCCATTTCATACTTTTTAAGCAAAGCAAAAGCATTTCCTGATTCGGCAAATCTATTGTTTAAGCCAATTCTTAATAACCTAGCGTCAATCCTTTTCTCAGCAATAATCTCTGCCACTGAAGCCCCAAGGGCCTCCACAACCCCATCTTCAGCACTAACAACCAAACCATTTTGGCATACTTTTGCTACTGCTTTTTCATCAATCGGTTTCAGAGAAACTGTATTCAAAACACTCACACTAATTCCTTTCTCTTTCAGTATATCACTTGCTTTAACTGCTTCAGCAACCATCGGTCCAACTGCAATAACAGAAACGTCCTTTCCATCTCTCAAAACAAAAGAACTTCCGTGTTTTACCTCAGGAACTGAATCATTCAATATAATTGTTTTTTCTCTGCAGGTTCTCATGT
The DNA here is from genome assembly GCA_024653905.1 of archaeon. Lineage (GTDB taxonomy): Archaea > Iainarchaeota > Iainarchaeia > Iainarchaeales > Iainarchaeaceae > UBA493. The sequence continues at coordinate 6,471 of JANLGZ010000077.1, read as the reverse complement.
AATGCGGACCTTTATTTTCATACATCGCCCTTGTACAAGCAATTGTTTCATACACATCGCTTGGAACAAAAACATTCATGTTGGGTAAATTTCTCATTAATGCAAGGTCTGTAATTCCCTGTCCTGTAGGTCCATCTTGACCTGTCATTATCCCGCCATGAGAACCAGTTATTTTTACATTTGTATTCGAATAAGCAACACTAACCCTAATTTGATCATAACCCCTTGTCGGTAAAAAGCACGCAAACGAACTTATAAAAGGAATTTTTCCTGCTGTTGCTAAACCAGCAGCCATCGAAACCATATCCTGTTCGCTTATTCCAGCATACTTAAAACGGTTAGGAAATACTTTTGCAAAATCATATGCAGTTGAACTCTTTGCCAAATCAGCATCCATCACAATAATTTCCTCATGCTTCTCGCCCAATTCTATAAGTGTTTTTCCGTAAGAATCTCTCGAAGCTGCTTTTTCACCTTTCTTGTAATCGTAATTCATTCAGCTCAACTCCTTCATCGCTTCTTCATACTGTTCCTTGCTCAATGGTTTTCCATGCATATTCGGATTATTCTCTATGCTTTTCACGCCTTTTCCTTTAATTGTATTTGCAATTATACAAGTGGGTTTTTTATCTGTCCTTGCTTCTTTCAAAGCTTTCAAAATCTCTTGCATATTATGCCCATCAATTTTCAAAACAGTCCACCCAAAAGCCTCGAATTTTTTATCCAACGGTTCAAGCTGTTTCTCATCCTTAATCCATCCATCATTCTGCAATCTATTCCTGTCAATTATAAGCGTAACATTATCCAATTCAAAATCAGGAGTAGCCATTATAGATTCCCAGCACTGACCCTCATGCAATTCTCCGTCACCAAACATCACGTAAGTGTGATAATCTTTTTTATCAAGCTTTCCTGCCCACGCAATTCCGTTTCCAACACTCAAACCCTGCCCCAAAGAACCCGTAGCAATTTCAACTCCCGGAATGCTCCTGCTTGGATGACCCTGAAGAAGATGATTGATTTCTCGTAAATGTTTCAATTCTTCTTTTGGAAAATACCCTGCCTCTGCCAAACACACATACAATGCAGGCGCACCATGTCCCTTACTTAGAATGAATCTGTCTCTGTTAGGATCTTCTGTTTTTTTTGGATTATGTTTCATTTCATTGAAATACAAAGCAGTCATGATGTCAATACAACTCATTGATGTAGTTGGATGACCCGACTGGCTTATATTAGTCATTTCTACAATGTTTCTTCTCAGCTGTTTTGCTGTTTGTTCTAGTTGTTTTATATTCATTTTTACTCATACCTCGCTTTTTGAGGATAGCTTCCCAAAACCTTGAGAAAACTCACATTTTTTCCCATATCTCTGAAAACTTTCTGCACATTTTCATCTTCTTCATGTCCTTCAAAGTCAACAAAAAACACGTATTCCCAGTTCTTATTCCTTGTGGGCCTTGACTCGATTTTGGTCATGTTGATTTTATCATTTTTAAGTGCTTCAAGTGCATTGAACAATGCACCAGATTCATGCTTTACTGAAAAAACAATAGAAGTTTTGCTTTTCTCCGCTTTTTTAGGACTGGTTTTTCCAATAACCAAAAACCTTGTATAATTTCCAGCCTGATCCTGAATATTCTCAGCTAGTACTTGCAAACCGTATTTTTTTGCCGCGAGCTTTGTTCCAATACCCGCAGAGTTTATGTATACACCTGCTGATTCTGCTCCTTTTGCAGTTGATGAAACTTCTATTATTTCTGCTTTTGGAAGATTTTTCGCAATCCAGTTTTTGCATTGGCTAAAAGCCATTGGGTGCGTGTATAATTTTTTTACATCCTTTAATCTGTGTTTTGAAATTAAATTATGATTTATTTCCTGCGCAATTTCTGCAACTATTTTTAAATTTGAATCCAAAAACATATCATACGTTCTTGTAACGCTTCCTTCCAAAGAATTTTCTATAGGAACAACTCCAAATTCCGCCTCGCTTTTCTCAACCGCTCTGAATACTTCCTTTATAGAATCCTTGCTTAAATATTCAGGCGCACTTCCAAAATGAACCAATGCAGCAGCATGCGTAAACGTTGTTTCGGGACCTAAAAAAGCAATTTTTAAATTCCCCTGAGCTTTTCTGCTTGCTGAAAAAATTTCCTTAAAAATTCCCTCAAGATCTTTCATTTCCATTGTTCCCTTATTTTTTTTGTGAAGTTTTTCCAGAACTTCCTGTTCCCTAACAGGATCATAAATGCTGATGTTTTCCTGTTTTTTTTCCTGCCCGATTTCTTTTGCAAGGCCTATTCTTTTCCCGAGCAATTCGAGTATTTTTTCATCAACTTCATCAATTTCCTTTCTTTGCTTTTCTAAAACCATAAAAACCACATTACTAATGTTTAAACTTAAATTAAAACCTTTTTTTTGAACCTTTCTTTCCTTGCCAGGGTCAGAAGGGTCTTTATTTAAAAAACCAGAAATAGAAATAAAAGCTGATTGCGGACTTAACTTTAGCCAAAAAAACACTTTCCTGGATTAAAACCGCAGAATTCATAAATAATATACGCTCTAAAAGTATAAAAGCCTTGCTAAAAAATAGCAGTCCGCTTTCTTTTTCTCAATCAGCTCGTGCAAAACAGAACTGAAGGTGTACTTTGCAAACCAGTGCTTTTCCATTAGGTAATTTGCGGTCGTGTCCTTTTCAGGTTACTGCAAAATGATTTTTAAAATATTTTAAACAAATGAAAAAAGAGTGGCAAAAACTGTGTTTTACCATCTGCTGAACCTCTGTCTTTCCCTCTCCGCTTCTAAATCCAAAAGTCTTTGTCTTTCCTTTTCTCTTATTTCCGCAGTTTTTTTTCTCTCGCCTGTATTGCGTTGCTGTGCAATCTCTGCTGCTTTAGAATCACCTGCATATTTATTCGTGTGAACACGTCCCGTAACTTGTTTTGATTTTCCTTTTTTAGTTATTCTAGTAATAGCCCCCATTGTGGGTGCTTTTCCCATTCTTTTTGCAGCAGCTGTTCCTTTTACTGCAGATCTTTTAATTCCTCCCATGCTATCACCTCATAAAAGAAATAGTTTTGTTATTTAAAAAACTAATTGTTTCAATGACCCGACAATAAAATCATTTTTATTAAGGCTGATTGCAACTTTAATGTCATATTTTGTTCTTGGGGTTTTCTTTTTAATTTCATGATTTTTTCAAGGTAAAAATCATCATTTTATATTTTTTAAGCAGGTATTTTGTTTATGGTTAGATTAAATCTGTTTTCTCCAGAAAAGCTCAGTGATCAGCATTTGATTGCTGAATACAACGAGATTCTGATGCTTGTTTCTTACATAAAAAATTATCCTGCCCAAGATAACCTTCCTGAAAATTATTGTTTGGGTAAAGGGCACATGAGGTTTTTCTGCAATAAAACGAGATATGTGAAAAAAAGGCACGAGCTTTTGAAAGCCGAAATGAAAAAGCGCGGTTTTATTGCGGTTAAAAATATTGTGCTTTCAGACTTTTCCGCAAAAACAATTAACGATTGGATTCCTTCCGAAAAAGATTTTGATTTAATAAGAAAAAGAATAACCGAAAAACTGAAACTCAAACCGAACTTTTACCGCTATTACGGAAAATCAAAACCAACCGCTTTTTTCATCGGACTGCTGAAGGGTTAGCCAAATTGTATTTTCCTGTTTTTAATCACATTTAAATTCATCAAAATTGTTATTCTTGTAATGAATTTAAATAATCCTTTGAAGCTGGCTATTTCTATTGTTCTTTCACAATTAGCCGGAATAATCGGTTCTATTTTTACTGTTACCTCAATAACCACTTGGTATTCTTTTCTCAATAAGCCTTTTTTTAATCCGCCTTCATGGGTTTTCGGGCCTGTGTGGATAACCCTATATTTCCTCATGGGAATATCATTCTACTTGATTTGGGTTGGCAGTGCTGATGCAAAGAAAAAACATAAGGCAATGAAAATTTTCGGAGTACAATTATTCCTGAACACACTCTGGTCAATTCTCTTCTTTGGAATGCATCAACCATGGCTCGCGTTCGCAGAAATCCTTTTACTCTTAACCGCAATAATCCTAACCATAAAAACCTTTTACAAAATCAACAAAACTGCAGCATATCTCCTAGCACCTTACTTATTATGGGTCAGTTTTGCAACAATACTCAATTTAGCAATAGCCTTGTTGAATTAGAAGAAAGATTTTGAGGAGGTGTGTCCTGGTTTTTTAGGGCACTTATTTTCGAACAGGTGGTTGAGCATGGTCTTTGCGGAGTGTGAATGTTTTTGGTTTGGCATAAGGCGAGGTTCTTGTAAATTCTCCGAATTTATTAAGTCTTACATTAGGAATCCATCTTATTTTTTCAAATAATCCTGATTCAATTAATCGGTGATAAGTAAATCCTGCACACCCTTTAGCTGTTGGGTATTCTTCAAATCTGGCTTCGTCAATTATTCTTACTCCATGTTTTGTTAACCACAGATTTTCATAATCCTTTACTCTGCGTGAATTTTCTTCAAAAATATCCCTATTTGCTTCAATTCCTCCGATTAAAATATTTTTTATCCCTGCTTTTGTAGATAATATGGCGGATAGTTCCTTGAGGTTCCATATGGCCCAGGTATTAGGGGTATTTCTGTTCAGTAATGGAGCAGGGTGATCAGGCGCTGTTGGTATAATGAGCGCTTTTTCTGCAATACTCTCACCTAATTTTCGCTTCAATTTAAGTATTTTTGAGTCTTCTTCTAAAATAATTATCGGAAACTTTGATTTTTCAAGAATGCTTCTTAATGTTTCAAAATAAGCCCCTGAGCGATTAGAAGGTTCTAAATAATATGGGTGCACTAACAGTACTGCAGTATTTCTTGCAGCCTCAACCTGTCTTTTTAGACTTCTCCATTTTTCATCTGTTATTTTTCTTAATAATGGTTGTTCTGGTTCCATGAAAATAATAATAATTACAGGCTATTTAATTGTTCTCACGTGTTTCAAACAGACAAAAGAGGGTGAGAGAATACATGTGTTAACGTTGAAGAGCGGCGGTAGTTATGTGGGTTTGTTGAGGTCATCGAACGGAACGCATCCATAATATTTGTTTTGCTCGTGCAAAGTCTACTTGTTCTCTGATTTGAATTTTTCTAGTAGTTCTGGCATTTGCGTATACAACCATTTGTTGAATTGTATGAAGGATTCGGTTTCGTTTTGGATGTATTGAAGAATTCGGGTGTATTCTTTGTTTTCGTACCAGATTGGTATTTTGCTTCCATCTGATTCTTTGTTGGTTATTTTGTCTAAACCAGAACCTTTAAACTCGCCTTTGTTCATTAAAATTCCAAAAGCCCGTAAATCAATGAATGGTTTACTTAAGATATCCAAAGGATTAATGCTGTGTTTAGATGTTCGCTCTCTTAAAAAATTATGTTCAAAACCAAGATTATAACCAGTTGGAATAAAATCAAAAGCATAATTAGAATCAATCTTAGACTCCTTAATGAACTTCTCAATAATATCCCGTTCAGAGGATTCCCACTCCTTAAGAATAATCAATTTTCCTATTGCGCCACCAGTATGCCGATCAAGCTCCTGATACTGAATAGTAATAACTTTACTCTTCTTAGCATCTAATCCTGTGGTTTCAATGTCAAAATAAAAGTTTCCCATGAAAGAATAAACCCTCAGAGAGAATTTAATGGTTGCGAAATAGTTTTTGGTTTGAAAAATAGTGTTTCCAGTTCTCTTCGAGTTTAAAACAAGGTTGTCGTATTATTAATGTATAATAAAAGGGGATTTAAATCCAGAATTAGTAAACTATTTGCTTGCTAAAAAAAACCCAATGCCACGGAGTGATTATAATGGAAGAATCAAAAAGAAGAACAGCTAGAGTATATACAACACTTAAAGATGATATTGCAGAAAACCAGAAAAGACATGATGAAATAAGAAAAAGCAATTTAAGTGCAGCAAAATAAAAACAAAGCCTTGTAAAAAAGGCTTTACACTTTTTTTTTAAAAATCGCAACAAAAATTAAAACAAGTAAAACAAGGCATCAAAGAATTATACAAAATTTAACAAGCAAACAAAAAACTAATTATTCCATTTATTAAAACGTCCAATCATCATTCCATCTTTTTCTCTTTCGCCTATTAGAGTCAAATCCAAAATCTTCCGTGCTGTCGTATCTCATTAAAGTTGCTCTTTTTTAAAATGCATTATTGGGAATGGTTAATTTGATGCAAATTACTATAAATATGGTCCAATGACTACCTTATAGGAAGGTCGTAACACTAATTAGTTTAGATAACGACAAAAGGTACTGGTATTATGAAAGAAACTAAAGAAACAAACAAAAAACAAAATTCAGGCATAAGAACATATGCTATGAACAGTGAAAAAGTTCTTAATTCTAAAGGAAAAATGGTCGACCCAACTCATGAAGGTCAGCAAGAAACAACAGTATCTTA
>JANLGZ010000010.1 GCA_024653905.1 archaeon | reverse complement strand
CAGCCGCTTGGAGGGAAAGCGCAAGGCGGAGGACAAAGATTCGGAGAAATGGAAGTATGGGCGCTTGAAGGTAGAGCTACAGCGATACACTCCTTAATGGCGCAACAGTTTCAGTTATGGCTACAGGCGACACTCCTGTTGAGAAGCAGACAGTAAACGGCATTGCAGAATTCACAGGTCTTGCGGCAGGCAGTTATTTAGTCAGCGTAACTATGGATGGTTATAAAACACCCGATGCTGTAACAATCACATTAACCGCAAACCAAACGGAAGAAAGAACAAGTACTCTTAATCCGTCGCAGGCAAATGCAAGCGCAAGCATTGAAGCAACAGTAATTGATAGTGCTACAGACGCACCTTTGGGTGCAATTGTAGTTGTGCTTAAGCAGGGCAGCAGGACAATAAACACAAGCCTGACTTCATCAGATGGAAAGAAAGTTTTCAGCGGTATTGTGGCGGGGTCATACACAATAACTGCGACTGCGCTTAATTATACCGCTAAAACAGAAAATGTTACTATTGCAGTTTCAGATTACGGGACTACAAAGCCTGTTGAGATAAAGATTACTCCTAAGCCGGCAACACTTGAAGTTTCGGTAAAAACAGGAAGCATATCCGTGTCCGGTGCTTCAGTTCAACTGTTAAAAGACGGTGAAGCTGTTGGCAGTCCTGTACTCACAGATATAATCGGCAAGGTAAAATTCTCAGAGCTTGCTCCAGGAGAATACCTAATTGACATAACAAAGAGCGGGTACACTTATTCCTCTTCCTCAGACAATTCTGATAAAAGGTCAGTGGACTTATCTGCCGGTGTTTCAGGAAGTAAAACAGTTTACTTAGAAAAAACAACTGCAGGAACTTTCAAGGCAATTGTAAAGAATGCGCTTAATGAACCTGTTGAGGGTGCAACAGTAAATATTTATCAGGGGTCTGTAATACTGAAATCTTCAACAACCCCATCAAAAACAACAGACTCAAGGGGGATTGCAGAGTTCTCAGGATTGCAGCCAGACAACTATACTTATGAAGTAAGCAAAGCAGGGTATACTAAGTCTTCTGCAGATACATTTTCAATTACAGGAGCAACTGTTACCAAAAATATTAGTTTACAATCTACAGTAACGCTTATTGTAACAGCAACAGAGGGTTCTTCTCCTGTTTCAGGAGCAAAAATAACATTGAACAATTCGGTTTCGCAAAAAACCACGGGTTCTGATGGAAAGGCAAAGTTCCTTGGTCTTGTTGCAGGAACATACACAATCTCTGCAACAAAGACAGGTTATGAGGCTGAAAGCATACCGCAATTTTCAATAGTCACTTCAGATAGCGGAGAAATAAATAAAGGTATTGAAATGAACAGGCAACCCGGAAGCCTTAAAGTTTATGTGAAGGAAGTTTCAACCGCAATAGCTGGTGCAGAGGTAAAAGTAAAGAATCAAAACGAGGTTGTTTGCACAAAAACAACAGTAGCAGGAATTGCCACCTGTGATAGTCTTGTTCCAGGTTCATATGTTATAGAGGTGACAAAAGCAGGTTATGTTTACAGCGTAGTAAATGAATCAGAAATAATAAGAACTGTTTCAGTTAATTCAGGGCGTGAGACAACAAAAACACTATTGCTTGTGAACTCTGTTGAAAGCACAGAAAATTCAGAAACAACATCAACAGATTTCAAAGACATGCAAAAAAACGAAACAAAAACAGTTACTGCTAATTGTCCAGAAGCAACAATTGTTGATGAAAGTGCCTCCAATTGCAGTGAATCAGGAAGCGGAATTTTGGTAGGTTCTGGTACACTTGTTCCAAGCGTTGAGGAAAACAGTTTTATTTGCAGTTACACTGCACCTGCAAGATGCCAAGACGGTTTGTTTGGGGTTTTATTTGCATGCCCGACAGTAACCGCAAGTGCATCATGTGTTCAAGCAGAATATTCTGAATAGTGGTTCTCAAATACAAAAACCAGTTTTTGGGTTTTTAGTAAAAATTTTATTCGTGGCAGAACCATGCTTTTGGTCTGCCTTCATCAATAGAATCTATTATGCAGTAGCCTTTCTTTTCTAAGTATAAGTATTGTCCTTTTTTCAAATTTCGTTTTTCAATAGCCCCAATTTCTTTTTGTCCATTAGGCAACAGTAATTCCAAATCTATTGTTTCACTAAGCCATTGTAATACTTGCTTTCCGGTTGTTTCCTTGCCCACAAATTGACCATCTAAAAGCAAACCTTCCTTATTTTCAACTCTAACATTACCAATATTTCTAAGTCTGAAAATCGGTTCTTTGATTTTTTTTATTTCTGATTCAGAAATCATAAATTCCGAAATTCCTTGTTTGAAGGAAAAACTTTCTCCTTCTTTCTCAGCTTCAATTGCGTTTGGAAAATGAACCTCTAATTTAATCGTGTCAATAATGTAAGTTGTTCTTTGTGCTTCTTCCTGAATAAGTTCTTTGTTATATGCTCCCATTTTTACCATTGAAATATTAGCATCGCTTGTGGTCAGGCCTGAATCAACAATAATTTTATGTAGCACCTCGGGCTTAAAACCGCGTCTCCGCAAAGCCTTTATTGTTCCTAATTTTATATCATCCCAGCCAGTGTAATCGTTGTTTTCAATTCCTTCTTTTATTTTAGAAGTGCTGAGAACCATTTCGCCTATTTTTAGTCTGCCGAAATGAACTGCGTGAGGATATTTCCATCCAAAATAATCGTATAAAAATTCCTGTTTGGTTTGGTTCTGTGAATGTTCCTGCCCTCGAAGAATAAAAGTTACTCCCATTTCATGGTCATCAATAGCTGATTGGAACATATAACTCGGCCACACGTGATAATCTTCTTTAACTCTCGGGTTATCAGGATTATCAACAATCCTTGCAAGCCACCAGTCCCGTATACTTGGGTCTTTGTTTTCCAAATCTGTTTTAATTCTCAAAACAGCTTGTCCTTCTTTTAGTTCGTTTGAAAGCATTTTTTCAAATTCTTTTAATTGTATTTCACTTGTAAGTTCCCTGTGTTCACATGCCTTTTTTTGTTGTATGAGTTCTCTCCATGATTCGGATTCACACTTGCACACATAAGCATTGCCTTGTTCAATGAGTTTTCTCATGTAAGAATAATAAATTTTCATTCTATCGGAAGCAAAAAATACTTTTCCGACTTTGATTCCCAGCCAGTTCAAATCTTCGCGGAAAACTTTTTCAGGATTATCAATCGGCTTTTTTATTTTAGGGTCAGTGTCTTCAAACCTGAGAATAAATTCCCCGCCGTATTTCTCCGCATAAGCATAACTCAAATAAGCAGCTCTTGCATTTCCCAAATGAAACGGTCCGTTAGGGTTTGGAGCATATCTTGTTACTACTTTTTCTCCTTTTGGATTGTTTTCAGTTGCTTTTGCCCACTCCAATTCAGGTAAACCTTCTCTTTCTGCTTTTGGTTTTAATTCATACCCTTCCTGAAAACCATTGAATGCTTCCTCGATTTCCTTTGAGGACATTCCATTAACCTGCTTCACTATTTCAATAGCAATTGGCATTAATTCAGGTACAGGTGTATCCGCATGCAGGGCTTTCAGTTTTCCAATAAGCGGTCCTATTTCAGATTTGCCTGCATGCTCAAAAGCATTCTTTATGGCGTATCTGTAAGCGTCTTCCTTAATACTCATAAGAATTAGAATGTTCAAAAAAGGTTATTAATATAGAGTTAAGCTGCTTTTTTTCTTGGAGGCATAAAACCTCTGATCTCTTTAGTGCTGGTTGTTTTTTTATCTTGCTTTTCTGGTTCTATTCTTGAAGCCCCGCCTGAAAGCTTTCTTGCAAATGCGGATATACTCCCTCTTACCCTTCCAAGATGGTGCCTTACTTTTTGTCTTATTCCAACGGGTTTCTCATGCAGTATCGGTCGTGCCATAATAATCACATTAAATTTTTTTCCCTTGTTCCCAAGTATAGTCAAAGTGCTTCTTTAATGCATCGGCCATTGGTTTGTTGTCAGGCCAGATTGTAAAGTGGTATTCTGGTTTTTCTAATTGGAAATCGCTTAAAGCTAAAACAACTTTTTTTCCGTCAATAACATAAGCGTTCATTCCATGATCAAAATCTCTCATGTTGATTCCGGAATTGCTTAATTCATTTGCAAGTTTTTTTGTATCTTCACTAATTTTACTTATTAGTTTAATTTCAACATTTCTTCCTGTAGCTTTTTTCATTGATTCTTTTATGAATCCGTGTTCTTTTCCTAAAGGAGTTAATCCTATTACTGTTTTGTTTGCTGTATCAATCTGCTGGCCGAGAATTTTCATAAAATCATTTTTGTCTTTTACTTTCATTACTCTTTCATGTTTTCCGTTTGCTGAATCAAAAATAATCGTGTCTTTTAAAGAATCAGCTTCTTTTTCAAGTATCTGTAATTCAGATTTCTTTTCCTGTATAAGTGTTTTGAAAACGTTTTCAGGTTCAATAGCCATGTATCTTTTTGGTCTTCCGTGAATTTCAATAATAAGTGTTTTTTTTGTTAATCTATCAAGTACATCATAAACTCTTGTTTTTGGTACTTGTGCACTTCTTGATATTTCTGGAGCTTCGGCTTCTCTGAGTTTGAATAGTGCAGAAAGAGTTTTAGCTTCGTATTCAGTAAGACCTAATTTTTCCAAAAAGATATTAATATCATATTCTTGCATCTAACCAACTCTAAGTATTTCTTGAATTACTATATATTATGCCAAAACCTATTATTAAATTTACTGTTTACAGTTATTCAATTATTTTAGTGGTTTTGAACAATCTTAAAACCCCGTTATTTTGGGGTATTAAGGGTGAAAATAAGTGCTTTTGGGGCAAAAAAAGCCAAAAAAATGCTGTTAAAATGTCTTTTTAGAGGGTATTTGGTCTTATTTAATTATCTTCGGCTTCTTCCTCTACTACTACTACTACCGCTACTACTGCCACTACTATCTCTGCCACTGTCCCTGCCACCATCTCCTCTAGGCGGGCCTCTGCCAAAGCTCTTAAATGGCGGTTTTCTTCTGAATCCTCTTTTGTCTTCACCGTCTTCTTTCATTTTGTATTCAAAGTCTTCGGGGGTTTTTGAGAAAGCATCATCAGTCTTAATTTCTTCTCTTGCTTTGAGAATTTCTTTAGCCATAATCCAATAACCCAAAGCCAGGCTCTTTTTTCCTTTATTGTTGATTGGAACTGCTAAATCAATGTTTCTTAGAGAATTATTGGTTGAAGATAATGCGACTACTGGAATCCTTATTGTTGAGGCTTCCTTAATAGCTTGTGAATCAGCTTCAGGGTCTGTAATTACAACTACTTTTGGTTCAACAAAATGATTGCTTTCAGGGTTTGTGAATGTTCCGGGAACAAATCTTCCTGTTATTACAGTGGCTCCGATTGATTCTGCAAATACTTTTGCTGGTGTTTGTCCGTAAACTTTTCTTGAAACAATAACTACTTTATTTTTTGGAAATTTTGCAATAAACTGTGAAGCAAAACCAAGTCTCTGATCAAGTGTCTGAACATCCAGAACATTAAGGCCGTCTTTTCTTACTTTGTAAATGTACTTTTTCATATCTCCTGATTTGAATTTTGTTCCAATGTGTGAACCGGTATTCAAATATTTTTCAGTGTCCACAAGACTTGTTTGTTTTGCTTCATCTTCATCAGAACTTTGTTTTTCAGCCTTAGGCTTGTGATCTTTTTCTTCTTTCACTTCTTCTTTCTTTTCTGTCTTTTTCTCTTTAACTTCCTTTTTTTCTGCCTTAGCTTCTTCTTTCTCTTCTTTTATTTCTTTTTTCGGTTTAGCGTCTGCTTTTTCTTTAGCGTCAGCTTTAACCTCTTTCTTTTCCCCTTCGGGACTCCCTTTGGTCGCAGCTTTTACTTCTTTTTCTTCTTTTTTTTCAGTCATTTTTTTCACGTCTTATAATTTAATATTGAATCAATAATATCCACTTGTGAGAAAATCATTCTTCTGCAGCAGTATTTTTTTATTCCCAAATTATCCATTACTTTTTCTGCACTTTCTCCTTTCTCTACTCTTTCTTTGAATTTTTCATAGTGTTCTCCTACAACACTTCCGCAACTAAAACATCTTACCGGTACAATCATTTTCAATCACCTCTTACTTGCTTGTTTCTTTGCCCTTGCTTTAGGTCCTAATTGTTTCTTTGGTTCAACGCGTCTTGCGTCATCAACTAAAAGCATTCTATCATATGCTAAAAACTTTTTCTTAAGTTTTTCATCGCCTCTTCTGAAATCCAGAAGTGCTTTTGCAATTGCGGCTCTTGAAGCAACACTTTGCCCCATGAAACCTCCGCCTTTAACAGTTACTTCTATATCCACTTCGCCTGCAGTTTCTCCTGCTAATTCAAGCGGTTCTTTAATAAATTCTTGAACATAATCCGGGCCAATGCTGTCAATATTTCTCTTGTTTATTCTGACAGTTCCTGTTCCCTTTCTGATTACTGCGTTTGCCACAGCATTTTTTTTCTTTGCTTTTGAAGTCATTCCTTTCTTCTTTTTCTTCTTTTTTATTATGTCAATTATTTTTTCTTCTTCAGCCATTTTTACCACGTAGCCCCTAAATTTTTGCTTAATTGTTCAACTGTTAAAAATCCTTTTTGTTTTTTGTTGATTGCTGATTCAATTTTTTCAGTTTTTGCTTTTTCGAACTCTTCAGGGATTCCAATATGAGCTCTGAAATTTTTGAATGCAATTTTTCCTTGAGCTTTTTTCCAAGGAACCATTCCTCTTACTGCTCTTTTCACAATTCTATCAGGCATTCTTGAGTATTTTGGTCCTTTATGAGGGTTTCCTTTTTCTGAAAGTTCTCTTCTTGTTTTATATTTTTCAAGAAGATTTTCTTTTGTACCTGTAAAAACCATTTTTTCAGCATTAATAATGTCAATTCTTTCGCCTTTAATTAGTCTTTGAGCAATTACACTTGCTGCTCTTCCAACGATTAAGTTTGATCCGTCTATTACACTCATTGTACTATCACCATTTCCGATTCTTTTGGTTTTGATTCAATCAATTCAGTAAGTGAAATAATCTTTCCTTTCTGGCTTTCGATTTTTTCTTTTGCTTTAGCTGAATACTCAAAACAGGCAACATTAAGTTGCATATCAATAACTCCCATTGCAAGAACTTTTCCTGGTACAACAAATATTTTTCCTTTTTGTTTTTTTGCTAATTTATTAAGTTTATCAACATTAACTTTTGCTCTTATTCTTGTTGGTTTTGCGAGCCTTTCAGCTAGGCTTTTCCAAATTTTCTTTTTGGTTTTTTTCCCGTGCTTTTCAAGGGAAACAATTAATTCTTTTGTTGATTTTTTTGCCATTGTTTTTCTCATATAAAATCACTCTTTGCTTTTTTTTTAATGCAGGGGGGCGGATTCGAACCGCCGAAGGCACTAAGCACACAGGATCTTAAGTCCTGCCCCGTTGACCGCTTGGGTACTCCTGCAGCCAAATACTCTTGGGGATATCAGCTTAAAACCTTTAATTCTGCTATGAAATCCTTAGACTTCTGTTTTAAGCCCTCCGCTGCGTTTAAAAATAATTCTTTTGGTTCCATATTGCCGAATGATTCGACAATAAACACGAATGTTGTTGGGTCATACTCTAATTTCTGGTCTTTTTCAACAATAATATCCCTTTGCTTTTCATTAAGTATCATTTCTATTACGTCTGCTTTGTAACTTTTTCCTGTTCCTGAAAGAATAGGTAATTCCTGGTATGATGCTATTGCAGGTTGCCACTTTGCGTGTTCTTTTCCAAAACCAACAATGGCGTCCATTTCAAGTTTTAATTTTTGTCCTTCAACAAGTTTTGTAAGCGGTATGTTAAGTTCAGCTGGTTCTACTTTTGGATCAGTGCTTTTAATGTCTTTACTGTAAACTGTACATGGCCCGTCTTTTTCAAGAACCAACTTTACTTTGTCCCCTTCTTTGTATTTTGCTGAATCCATTTTAAGTGGAATAAATGCGAGTCTGTGTGCTAGCATTTCATCGGTGAGTACTCCAGTGTTCTGGTAAAAATGAACATCCTCAACCGCTAATATTGGAATTCCTGCCATGATTTGTCGTCTCAAAGCATTTACAAAAGCGTGGTTTGTTCCTTTCAAAAGTAATTTCATTGTTTTTCCTTTAGTTTCTAAAACTTTTATATCCAACTTTAACACCTCATCATCTTTTTCTTTAATCTTTCTTACTTCTATGTCTTTTCTTTCTTCTACAACCATCATGTGGGATTGGTGTAACATTCTCGATTGTTTTTATTCTGACATTATTTCTTGTTAATGAAAGTATTGCTGCTTCTGCCCCTTGTCCAGGATTTTTAGGTTTAATACCTCCCTGGCCTCGAACCTTTACTATTACTTCATCTATTCCTTTTTCTCTTGCTTTTTCTGCCACAATTTCCGCAACTTTCATTGCTGCATAAGGAGAACCTTCTTTGTGTTGTGCTTTTACAACCATTCCTCCAGAGCATTTTGCGATTGTTTCAGAACCTGTTATATCTGTTAACAAAATCATTGTATTATTTCTTGAAGCATAAATATGAATTATTCCTGTTTTAGTCATTCTGTAGCCTCCACTTTCCCTTTATCCTTAGGAGTATTCTCTTCGGTCGCGGCGGGACTTCCTTTGGTCGCAGTTACTTTTTCCTTTTTCTCTTCAACAGTTTCTGTTGGAGTTTCTATTTCAGTTCCTGCAGATTCCTCAAATTCTTTTTTCAAATCCTTCTTTGGTTTATCATTTTCAATCTTTAATGGTTTTTTATGCCAGCCAAGTTCTGATGCCTCATCTATAGGAACCAAATAACCAGGTGCTGAAATTCTTTTTCCTTTAATTGAAATATGTCCATGAACAATAAATTGCCTTGCCTGTTTGGATGTATTCGCAAGTCCTTTTCTAAGGGTTAATGTCTGTAATCTTTTTTCAAGCAATTCTTCAACCTTTAATCCTAAAACATCATCCAAAATAGCATCTGTTTTTACAAGACCAATTTTTCTCAAACCGCTTACAAGTTCTTTTTCCCTTACCATTCTTGTTTCAAGAGGCAAAGCCAAAAGACTTCTTGCTATTTGTCTTTTGTTTCTTAACCAAGTGATATGTTTTCTCAGTTCTTTTTTGTTTTTCAAACCGTAAAAGTCAACGAGTTTTCTCTCTGATACAAGTAATTGCTTGTCCCATTTTTTTCTCGGGGTTGTGTATTGTTTTCTTCTTTTTTTAGGGTCGCCCATGTTTTATCACTTTTTAGTATCCTTTTTTGTAACTCCAACAGTAGTGCCTTTATTTCTGTGGGTTGATTTATTTCTCTGGCCTCTTACAGGAAGCTTCCATGTATGCCTTAATCCTCTATAAGATTTGATTTCTCCAAGTCTCTGGATATCAGTTCTTAAACCAAATTCAAGTTCATTCATAATTCTGTGAGTATTTTCACCTGTTGTAAAATCATTCCTTCTATTGAGACTCCATATTGGGATATTGAAATTTGTTGGTTTAATTACAATCTGTTCAAGTTTTCTTACTTGTTCTTCTGTAATCTTTCCAAGTTTTTCGTTTCCTGAAACACCAGTTTCTTTTTCAAATACAAGAACTATATTCTTAGCCATTCTTAATCCAATTCCCTTAATTTTTGTCAAAGCCCTAACAACGGTTTTGCTTCCATTCAAATCATTATCTGCAACTCTCACTATAAGTTCAACATTTTCTTCCTGCTTTACAGGTCTTTTGCTTTCAGTGCCTTTAGCTTCCATTTCGCTAGAACGGGCATCATCACGATTTCCTTTTTTAGTTTCCTTTGCTTCTTTTCCGTGTTCTCTTTTGTCAGCCATAAAATCACTCTATCTTTGCCAATTCTTCCTTTGTAATTTTTTTTGCATCAATTGTTTTTCCTGTTGGGAACAAGTGTAAAATATTGCATTTTCTTTTTTTCACTTTTGTTCCTTGAACAAGAACATAATTATCATCAACTTTTTCAACCACTACTACTTTTTTCCCTGCTTCTCTTCCGGCTGTTTTTACACAAACACTTCCGACACTTATTGAACTCATTTAGATACCTCTTTTATTTTTATAAATTTTTTAAGTTTAATTGGAACATCAGTAATATCTTTTCTTCCTGATTCAACAAGCGCATAATTTTCCCAAACTTCTCTTCTGCTTTTACTTCCAAGAATTCCGCCAAAAGGTACGCTAGGTCTTCTCTTGCTTTTTGCAAGGTGTCCAATAACTGATTTTGACTGATTGCTTGTTCCGGGAAGAGGTTTTCCTGTAAGGCTATCTCTTGCTTTTGAATTTTTATCTCTGGAGTACTGTACAGCTGTGTTTGAGCCAGGAGTCTTCCTGAATTTTTTCTTTTTAACTCTTGTCTGTCTATCAACCATGTTCCAATACACCCATATTTTTCAATAATTTTTTTCCAATATTCATCAAAATTGCAATTATAAGATAAATCAACAAATACCATCCATACCAGTTTGTTTGCTCATAAAGATGAATTCCCCAAGTTCCAAAATCAAAGAGATTAAATCCGTTTGCAAGCCAAGGAATTGCGAATGGTAAATCAACGATTGCTTCTCCGTAAAAGAAACCTAATATTGCAAATGCGGGGATAAAAACTACAAAAGAATATTTCATCATTCTCATTGTACCTGACATCATTTCCTGCATGTGCTTCATCATTTCTTTTTCCAATGCTTCCAATTCGTTCTTGGATTTTTGATCTTCTTTTCCCATCAGCTCCTTCATCTGTGTTTGTTTTTCTTTTATTAATTTCTGTTTTTCTTTCATTTCCTCTTTGTTACCGAATTTTTTCTGAATTATTTGACTTAGGATTGCCAATACAAGTGAAATCACTGCAATGTCAACCATGGCGTTAATAATCATAAATAAAACCTCTCAGAGAGAAAAAAGGACTATGAAGATTACATAATCTTCCACCGATTCCTTTTAAAAGCTCCCTCCCTGTCCAAATATTCTTCCAAGCATTGGGTGCATTTCCATTAATTGCTCCTTAGCTAATTCTTCATACATCCTGTAAACTATACCCACAGTTAATAAAATTCCTGTTCCTGATCCTATTGCTCCTGTTAAATCAGCAAACCCTGCCAATAATCCAACAAATGCAGATCCAAGAATTGTTATGGTTGGAATATACCTATCAAGGACTTGTTTGATTACTCTTGGGTCTCTTCTGAAACCCGGAATATACATTCCTGATTTTTGTAATTGTGCTGCAACCTTATCCGGGCCTTGACCTCCAATTTCAATCCAGAGTCTTCCAAATATTACGCATCCTACTGTAAGAATAGTAAGGTACAATATTGCGTGGATTATGCTTCCGCCCAAACCAATTATTTGTAAACTTGTAATACTCTGAATCATTTGTTCAAAAACCAATGGATTTAATCCCTCAAGCAGAATCTGTGAAAATAAACCATATGGCGGAATAACTAGTTGAGCAATTCCGTTCATAACACCCCCTAAGATAGGTACGCCTTTTGCTAATGATGCCCAGATACTGAAGTTTGCAAATAATGCTACTGCCAATATTACTGGCATGTTTGAAACATAAAGAAACTTCACAGGATATCTTCCCCCAGTGCCACGCCTTCCCATTGTTATTGGGATATTAACATGAATTCCCTCTGCATAAACAACCACAAAGAAAACAAGTAATGTAAAAATTATTGGAAGCAAAGCAACAATGAATGCGCTTGCAATATTATTTCCTATTTCTCTGAAGAATAAGAAAAACAATCCTGATCCTTCAGTTAGTGATACATTCAGTGATATATCTAATGGTGAGAATATTCTCCAGATTATTTCCCCTGCAACTCCGCCTGCAATAAATAATCCAACTCCTGAACCAATTCCGTATTTTGAAACAACTTCATCCAAATACAAAAGTGCTATTGAACCCAAAGCAACCTGTAATACAACCCATACAAACATTCCCTCTGCTGGTGCCAAAAAACCTGTAAGCGTGTAAACAATTGCTTCAAAGAAACTCAAAATAATTGCTAATAATTTTTGAACTCCGCTAAATTTTGCCTTATCTGCCGGATTTGTAAGATCAAGTTTTACAAGACCTCCTCCAATTAATAATTGCAGTACAATTGATGCAAGTACAATCGGGCCTATTCCTACTGTTATCAATGAACCGATTTGTGATGCAAGTATAACCTGTATTTGTTCTAATTGGCCTGCACTTTGTGAACTTAAACCAATAACTGTTATGTTTCCCATTATGAAAAACACGAGCAGAACTAACCCTGTCCAGATTAGCCTTTTCTTTAATGGCTGTTTTTCTTCAGGTGCCTTTACTTCAGGCAATAAACTATAAACAGGTTTTAATACATCAAAAATACTCAATTTTCAGCCTCTCCTTCTTCATTTTCTTCTTCGGTTTCATCCATTTCTTCTTCCTCATCTTCTGATTCAGAATGTTCTTCTATTGAAACAATTCCACCTGCTTTCTGGATTTTTTCTTCTGCTACTTTGGAAGCATTTGCATTTTTAATTTTTATTTTATGTGTAATAATTCCATTTCCAAGCACTTTTCCGATTTTAAGTACTTTACCATCAATTACAATAATACTTCCGTCTTTCTTTGCTTTCCCATTAGCTAACCATTTTTCAATATTATCATTGATGTAAGCAAGGCTGATTGTTTTTTCGCTTTTTCTTGCTTTTAATTTTCTTTTTGTTCCAAAATCAACATAATATTTGCTAAACTTATGTTTGTGTGAACCGGCTTTACCAACTCCGCCTCTTGAACCTGCACCTCTTCTGTTTTTGGTGCCTCCGCCTCCGTGAGTTCTCTGGCCTCTTAGTTTATTTTTCTTTCTTCTTCTTCGTACAACCATTTTTTCACCTAGTTCATCTTAATTATAAGTTTGTTAATTTCTGCACCCCTGTTTCCAAGTGCTCCGCCTAATTCAAACGGTTTTTTGATTCCTGCTCTTTTGTGTCCTTTTCTTGGAGGGTGCAATCTTAACACAGGAACAATTCCCAAATCCTTAAGTTTTATTTTTTCCTCAATAATTCCTTTTGCTAATTCTTCAAAACCATTAATTTTCTTTTCTTTCAAAAATTCAAGCGTGATTTTCTTTTTTCCTTCAAACCTTCCTCTTTTTGCAAGTACTTTTGCAAGTGTTTCCTCATCTATTTTTCCAAAAGTAACATAATCTTTTACTTTTTCAACCATTTTTTTGGTTACTTTATCCTCTCTAACCAAAACCATGTGATTTGGTCTGAACAATCTTAAATTTTCCATTGTGTAAGTTAAATCAGGATTAACGTTTACAGTTCCTCTTACTCTAATAACCGCTATCATCTTTTTGCCTCCAATTTGCTGCCAATGTCATCAGAAACTCTTACCCTGCTTGTTGCAACCAAAGCATCAATTGCTGCCTGAACAAAATCTAGTGTTGATGCTGTGTTTCCTTCAGTTTTACTCCAAACATCCTTGATTCCGGCAAACTTCAAAACATCTTTGATATTATCTCCAGCTACCAAACCAGTTCCTTTTGGAGCAGGTAAAAGTTTTACTCTAACTGAGGATGATTTTCCTATAACGCTAAAAGGAACCGAATGACTTTCTTTGCATCTGCATTCCCAGCTTCCGCATGCTTTTCTTATTTTTTTAATGTTTAATTTTGCACTTCTTGTTGCCTTGTTTATTGCGGGGTACTTTTCCTTGTCTTTAGCTGTTCCTAATCCAATATAAGATACTCCGTCTCCAATCAGAACTGCTGCTCTGAATGAGAAGCTTCTTCCCTGTCTTGTTACTTTTGTGGTTTTTTTAAAGTCAACCATTTTGTCTTTCAAATCAGGAATTAAAACATCAACTATCTGAGGTTCCATTATTCTGTAACCTTTTGCAAAGAAATCATCAAGACTTGTTATTTCTTCTTTTTTCACTAATTTTCCGGCGTCTGTTTTCGGAACCCAGTCTGAAACAGTCTTTGCTCTATCTTCTTCTTTTCTTACAAGTCTTTCTTCTTCAGTCTGTACTCTTCTTGGTCCTCTAGCCATTTTACTCACCTAGCTCCTTATCAATATTATTTTTTGTTTCTGCAAAATTTTTCTCAGTTTCTTCACTAATATGTTTTCCACTAATTCTATTGTCTTTCGGGAAAACTTTTTCATCAGCAGGAATATTTAATCCTGCATCAATTGCTCCTTTTAATGCACTAAATATTCTTCCACCATGAACTGGTGTTACTAAACCTAAATCAAGCACTGCTTCTCCAACTTTTTCTTTTATTGCTTTTTTTGCACAAACATAACCTGCCAAATATGCTGCAGGAATATTTCCTGTGTGGCCTTTCCAACCGAATTTTTTCAATGAACTTGTTGTGAAGTGAGCTCTAATCTTGTCCCCTTCAGGTTTGTAAGTAACAATTTCACATATTGTTGAGTTGTTGCTTTTTCTTACAACTAACCTGTCTTTTTTTGATTTCAACAATCCAAGTCTTTTCCTGTAATTGGTTTTGGATTCTCTTCTTCTTCTGAACTTCACTTTATAAATTGGGCCGGAACTCATTTTTTAGCCTCCTCAATCATTGCTTGAACATACTTCTTTCCTTTGAAGTATCCTCCTTTAATCATCAAATAAATTTGCCTTGCAGGTTTTTTCAGTTTAGCACCGCTTTCTTTCATTTCTTTCAAAACTCTTCTTTGTGCTCTGACATTCTTAATCCATTTTTCTTTCTTATTGGATCTTGCATTTTTCTTCCCTGTTCTTTTACCGTGGCCTTTTTTTCTTCCTTTTTGTTTTTTTGCTTTTAAAACTCTGGCCCTTGATTTGCTCTGTAAATTATCCTTTCTTTTTTTGATAATCTTGTCTTTGATAAGTACCCTAACATCTTCTTTGGTCATTGCTTCTTTGACCCTTTGCCCTTCACTTGGATTGATGTATACTTTGGTTACCCCGATCTTGAGGAGTGCTGCTGTGATTTTTTTTGCTTTTTTATTATCCATTTTTTCACCTATGGGTTCAAAACCTTGATTCCTTTTTCTATTGCTTTATCAACAATTGCCAGTTTTTTCTTTCTTCCTATTCCTGAAGCAACTCTTATTGCGTGCTTATCAGGAACATTGTTTATATCGCTGATTTTTTTAACATTAAATTCCCTGTAACCGCTAGGGTGAACATCCCTGAATTCTTTAGGTGTTCTGAAACCTTCTTTTGGAGAGTAACCCTCATTCATTTCGTGGCTTACATCAATTCCTCTTGGGAATCTCCATTTGTTCCACTTTGCCTTACTTTTCTTTCTAACGGTTCTGTTTCCAAACCTTCCTCGGAAAATCGGAGTTCCTTTTAATTGGTTAACTTTTCTTCTTGTTTTAGCAACCGCGGCGTCGGTTTTAACTTGAACTTTTCTGCTCTTTTTTACTTTTTTTGGTTTTATTTCTTTCTTTGAATCTTTAATTGCAGTTGTGGACGCTCCCTGGGCGGCGTCCGCCTTTGGTAGGACTTTCTTAGCGTCAGCTTTAGGTGCTTCTTTGGTTGCAGTCTTTACTTTCCCTTCTGGACTCCCTTTGGTCGTAGGTTCTCCTTTCTTTACTTCTTTTTTAGTTTCTTTTTTTCCTGTTTTCTTTTCAACCATTTAGTTCACCGTTTCTTTTTTTTGCTTTTTCAGTAATGTAAATTCCGTCAGTGTAAACTCTGATATCTTTTCCTTTGATTTTTGTAGCCTGTTCCATGTTAGCTGCTGTCTGACCAACGTGTTCTTTGTTCTGTCCAGATACTGTAATTTCTTTTCCTTTTACATCAACTTTTGTAACCCCTATAATTTTTGCTTTCCTTTGTTTCTTTCCACCTGCAAGATTGTTTATTTCAATAATGTCCTTGTTTACTTTTACTGTCATTGGAAAGTGACTGTAAACAATTTCTAATTTGTAAACAAAATCTTCCGTTACTCCAGCTATCAAATTTTTGATGTGTGATCCTATTGTTTTGCTTTCTGCAAAAACATTTTTTCTTTCACTTTTTGTCCAGACTTCTATTTTTGAATCTACTTTTTTAAGCAAAACTTCCACTGATTTGAAATGTCTTGCGTTTTTCTTTCCGTTAGCGCTTACTTTAAATTCATTGTCAGTAAGCTCTACTTGGATTCCTTGTGGAATTTCAATTGTTTCTACTAGTTGTTCAACCATTTTTAATCACTCAGTAAACGTATGCTAACAGCCTTCCCCCGGTCTGCATTTCTTTTGCTTTATTGTGTGTTGTAACTCCTTTTGGAGTTGAAACTATAATTGTTCCAATATCATATGAAGGTAAATACCTT
>JANLGZ010000070.1 GCA_024653905.1 archaeon | reverse complement strand
TTATACAAACTGTGTTCTTTTTGTTTAAAAAACGATTCCGAGATAAAAAAGCATTGTAGGAACCATGAGAAAACTCATTGCTAAGCTTCTTTTTACCTTTCCTGCTAAACCAAACAAAGAAATCCCTGTTGCGCTTAAAGCAACAATTAAACCCATTATTCCTGATAAATAAATCACTATAAAAACAAGAAAAATTAAGATTGCTTTGCTTATGTTTTGATAGTTCATTTTTGTGATTTTAATTGCTTCCCCTGCAACAAATTCGCTTACAATTGTTGCTAAACCCACACTAACAACAGCTCCTGCAAGCAATATTGGAAATATTTTCATATCAACAGAAATAATATTATTTAATGCCACTGTCATTCCTGTTCTTGTTTTTCCAATAACCAAAAGCATCAGTAAACTAAACAATAAATTGGCAGTGTTTATTCCGCCGATTATTGTTAGGTAACCTCTTTTCCCCATATTTCTAAAAATTTTTTTCGAAACAAAAGCAGCCTGACTTGGTCCTATTCCTGGAAAAATTGAAATCAACCCTGAAACAAAACCTGCAAGCATTGCTGTTTTTGAACTCCCGTTCCCAAAACTCTTTTTTTGTTCTGGTATTTTTGTATCTGAAAAAATAGATTGTAATAAACTAGGGATTGCAAAAAAACCTATTACTAATGCCAGTACAGGATTTTTTATTCCTGAGTTCAGTACAATAATTCCAAGTATTGATGAAAACAATATTACAATAATTGCATTGAGCTTATTTTTTTCACTAAATAATAATAAAACCAGTGTTCCGAATAAAATTGCAGGAATTATAATGGGTAAAGTTTCGCTGTAATTGTTTGTGAAAGAAAAAAAGAACGGCATTAAAAGTAGTGCTGTGATTGAAGCAAATAATCCTCCAAAAATTGTTAATTGAATTGCTTCAAATCCTTTTCCCTGCAGAAGCATTCTGTGTCCGGGAAGAACACTGAGAAAACTTTCTTCTGATGGTGCGCCCAATAAGATTGTTGGGATTGCATCAACAAATGAATGAGTAATGCTCATTGAAATTACAAACAAAGCAAATCCAATATTTTTTTCTAATGGGGAATAAATTGTTATTAGTGCAATTGTGTTTGCGTGCAAACCCGGAATTAATCCGGTTATTGTTCCTGCAATAATTCCTATTAATAAAAAATTTATTTCTTCTATCAAGTCCTCTCAACTTTTTCAATTATTAATTCTAATTCATTTTTGTAACTGCTGATTTGTGCGGTTGCTTTTATTGTTTCATTTTCTTTCAGAATAAGCATCTGCTCAGTTTTGGGGCTAAAATAAACTGCCTTTATTCCGGATTCGTTTTCCAAGAAAAAGAACACATTCCCGTTCCTGATTTCTAATTCTTTAATAATTCCAACAACTATGATAGTTTCTCCGATATATTCCTGTTTTATTTCAGAAATTCTCAGATTTCTTTCTTCCGGAAGAACCATTGCCAGAACCATTAACCCTACTAAAGCCAGTCCTAACCCTATTATTTTGGTTTTTTGGAGATCAATTAGCATACTATTACAATAATAGAAAAAGAATAAAAATTCGTTGATTGACGATTATGGGCAGGTGATGGTTTCTGCGGAGTAAATTATATTCACGGAGTCATAAGACGGGAAAGCATTGTTTAGTTCTTGTTCAAAATCAGTTTTGTTGTTTGGACTAAGCTCCAATGAAGGGTATATAGATACAACTATTTTGAGGTTTTCTTCACATATTGCGGTCTGAATCCTATCCAAAGTATATTGTTTGTCAAACTTTCCAATTTCACTGATTGCTATCTGTCTTGCAGTAGCATCATTAAATATGGTGCCTTCTTCACTAATAAATTTTGTAAGTATCATGAGCGAGAGAATTATTACCACTCCAATAATTATAACCAATTCTACGCTCAGCTGACCTTTTTTCAATTTTCATCGCCTTTAAATAAATGTAACTTGAATTGAGGGGGTGCCATTATTTTCTACTTTAACATTAAGTGTTTGTCCCTCTGGTATTGCTACTTCTGGTTTGTTTCCCTCACACATGATTTGTGATTGTAGAATTATAGTATTTGTACAAATCCCAGTATCTTTATCGCATCCATTTACTCCAATTATTGGTTGCTGTGCATGTGAAAGAGCAGTATATTCTGTAATAATTTTAGTAGAATTAGATGCTGGGTCGCACTTCAGTGTACTTTCTTTTGGTACTGTAATAGTAATTGTTTGTCTTGTGCCTGTTCCTGATAAGGAAACAAATTCTATTGTGCTTGCGAGTTTTTCTGCTGAAATTTTTAATTGAGTTAAATTTGCAACATCCTTGGTTGAGTTTGAAGCCAAATCCGCACTTGGTTGTACAATTGCAACAATAAACACTATTGCAATCAGCATTACGAATAAAAATTCTATAGAAGCCTGTCCTTTTACATTAGTATTAAATTCCATATCACATCGCCACTTAATTGCAAGACAAGATACGCTATTAGTATAGCGGGTACAAAAGCCATTGTTTTTCTTACAACAATTTCTTTCGGACCAAAACCTTTCTTTGCTTTTTCCTTTAATCTTTGAACTTCCTTCTCTGTGAATCCTCCTGCTTGTGCAGGGCTTCCAATTACTTTTCCCTTGACTTTGAAGTCTTCCAAAGAGGTTTCTATTTTATTATTCATTAAGTTCTTTATAACTCTTTTTATTGATGGTCCTTCCACCAACTCTATCCTGTTATTCTTTTCAACAACATATTTATCAGGAATCATTCCTTCCTCTAATTTTTCGATTTTTATTGTTTCTTTGAAAGCATATTCTTTTGATTCATTATAAAGTTTCCAAATAAAATAACCTATGGATAATGGAATAAAAACAAGTACGGCGTTTACAAAAAATCCCTGTGCATTCAGCAATAACCCTGCAAGACCGATTATTCCTATTAGTGTTATTCTGATTTTTTTTGGGAAAAAAGCAATTATCGCAAGAATTACTATTGTTGCAAAGCTTGTTATTGCAAACATTTCTAATATAATATTCAGGCCTGCGAGTATTACGCTTAACCCGATTAATTGTTTTATTTTTTCTTTCATTAGGTGAACAGTTTTCCCTAATACTTTTGGATGCTTCACAAGTGCTGTAAAGCTCATCATTATTCCAAGTGGAAAAACCGCAAGTGCTGAGTATAATATTATGCTGATTGAGAATATGGGTAAATTAAGTGTTGTGAACGGCCATCCTGCCAAACCAATGAACGGCGCTAGGAATGCATAATTTATTGGGTTGATTATTGCTATTGCTGTTACAAGCTTTACATCTCCACCAGCCCATATGCCGAGGTGCCACATTAAATAAGATGCCGTAAATGCAATAACTCCGCCTATTACTGCTATTAAAATTGGTTCAATACTTTCTGCCTTTATTGCTTCAATAATTTTTAATCCAATTCCAAGGCCTATTAGAGTGAAAGTTAGTTTGTTGTACACCATCCTTTCCTTGAGGTCGGTGTAGGTTGCTATAAGTAATCCTATTAGGGTTGTAAAGAAATAGAGTTGGATGATCAAAGTGATCATCCCGAAAGGCTTTGGATTGTTTCATCCCTGTTTATGAGTACTTGGTTCTGTGCTCTTTGTGCCACGATATCCATTTGGAAGGCTATTATGGTTACGGCGATAACTAACAACAGTGCAAACAGCACTGTAAATAGATATTCAATCGAAACCTGAGCCTTCTCATTCATATAATGTCACTCAATTTATGTAGCTGTACAGTTAGGGAATGTTCCACCGCATGTGTATGTTGTTCCATTAACAGTTGTTGTTCCTGCACATACTGGGGTTGATGCATTAGCTTGAATTGCGTTAGTTCTACAGAGTGCTGCTGCTGTTGATTGGCTAGTTTCATCTTGTCCAGTATCAGCAATGCTTAACAGCAATGTTATAACTATTACTGCAACCAGTACTGCTCCACCAATTAGTAGAAGATACTCGAGTGCTCCTTGTCCTTTTTTATCCAAATTATTTCCCTCCTTTTTTAGTTTATTGTTTTTTAAATTTATGATTTTAACTATCATTTATTACATCTGCGATTCTCTGGCCACCTTCGTTAACTATATTATTCTTTATTCCTAACATAACGAAAGTAACCACAACTATGACTGCTCCTAGCAATATAATTATTTCTATTGATGTCTGTCCTTTTTCTTCTTTTAATAAGTTCATCCTACCGTACCTACTAATGTTGAAGCGGCAAATTCTGCGGCTATATAAGCTAAATATGCTATAAACAAGAGAACTGGGAAGTATATAATACTTTTCCCGAGATTTCCATCTCTCATGATTGCCATCATTAAAGCAGTGGCTAGAGTTTCAATGAAAATGTATGCTTGGATAGAAGTGTTAATAATTCCCAAAGCACTTTTTGCTGATGCCTGTTCCGCTTGTGATGCAACTGATGATGCTGCAGTTATGAGTAATGTGGAAATAGTTGATACAAAACCGAAAATCATTGGTGCAATAAATCCGCCAGCAGCAAACATGAAAATAACTTGCATTACGGTTCTTGCTTTTCTGTCTTTGTTAATTCTGTGAGATTCTCTTACATCTTCTGCTATTTCTTCCAGTACATTTGCAAGTCCTGCTCCTGCATAAACTGAATCAATTATGATTGTTACTGTTCTTCGAACAAGTCTTGAATCAATATTTTCCGCAAGGCTTTTCATTGAGTTTTCAAAGTTTTCTCCTTCTTCAAGTTTTCTTAAAACTTCATTCATTTCTTTTTTCAAAGGACCGTATTCTGCGTTTGCAATTTCCCTCAAGGCGTATTCATAAGTTCCGCCTGCTCTTAAAGTATCAGACATCTGCCTTAATGCATCAGGAAGAGCTTCTTCTATTTCATCAATTCTTTGCTGAGCTTTTAAGTAAGGGTAACCAATCATCAAGTCAATAAGAACCAAAAAGAACAGTGCTCCGAGTTGGATGCTTTTGTCAGCAAAAGGAGTGAATATTATTCCTGTGAAAACAAAAACAGCTAATCCTATTATGATTGAAAAGATTACAGAGATTATTATCCATAGGAATGCATCTACTTTGAATTCACTGCTTTTCAAGTAAGAAGAATATTTTTGCAGTATAGCAGATTTTCTCAGGATTGGTGTGTTTTCAATTATTCTTAGTGCCATGTTAAACCCTCGGTTGTGATATTTTTAAATAAAATATTAAAAAACCAAGTATAAATGATTGTATTACAATAAGATAGCCGGCTACTGCAAGTGGATGAATTGCAAAACTGCCTATTGCTATTGGTGCGTTAGTAACCGCGCCTATAATCGCAACAAATACGGGTGCTACAATTGCAATGAAAATATAAATTACTCCAAAGAAATTCATTTTTTCTGCAAAGTCTCTGATTTTTACTCTCATATCAAAACTAACATCCTCTGCAATTGTGTTCATTATTTCAGATAAGTTTCCGCCTGTTTTCAGAGCTCTTATAATATGGAATAATGCGCTTCTGAGTGCTTTGGATTGCGTTCTGAGTGCAAAGTGTCTCAAGGCATCTTTGGTGTCTGTGCCTTCCTCAATTTCGCTGATTGTTCTTGAAAATTCTTCGCTTAAAATACCATAATCAGATGTAGCAATTGTTTGCAGTGTTTTGTACAAACCAATTCCTGCTTTTAGTTCTGTAGACATGTGCCTTAATGCAAAAGGAAGTTCCACACTCACATCTTCTCCTCTTCTTTGTGCTTTGCTTTTTGGAATCATTAACATTATAAGCAAAGTAAAAAAGCCAACTGCTATTCCAAATACTATTGAAAGTACATAAGGAAGTTCCAGCAATAAACTAATTGATGCGATTATAACTCCAACAAACAAACCCGCAATTGCTGCTGTTGAAATTGCAATAGCCAGCCATTGGTTCAAAGAATATTTCATATTTGCTGAGTAAAGATAATATCTAATATCGCTTGCTAATGGTAATCTTTTCAGTAAATTAGAAATTGGTTGGAATGGTAATTTGAATAATAAGTAAAATGAACCCAATTGTTTAATTGCCGGGGATTGAAATTCCTGCAAGTCCTCAACTTTTTGAACATTAATTTTTGCCTGTTCTCCCTCTGCAATAATTCCTCTTAATTCTCCTAATTTTCCGCCAACTTGTTCAAATTCAACGCCTTGTTCACGGTATTTCTTTTTCATCCTGCCTACAATTTTTTCAACCTGGTCATAATCAACAGTTTCAGGTTTTTTATCGAAATCTTTTTTTTTCTTATCTTTTTCTTCGATTGTTTTTTTCAGATTATCAAGGCTTGGCATTTTTTATCGACCTTTTAACAAATATTGTTTCAATTCCGGCGCAACTTCACTCATTTTATGTTTTTTTTGTTTTGCCAATTTTAAGAGGAATTCTTCTCTTTTTTTGATTTCTGCTTCAATTTCATTTA
This sequence comes from archaeon, assembly GCA_024653905.1. Lineage (GTDB taxonomy): Archaea > Iainarchaeota > Iainarchaeia > Iainarchaeales > Iainarchaeaceae > UBA493. The sequence goes on along the minus strand of JANLGZ010000070.1, from coordinate 50,433 downwards.
CGGTCATTCCGCTCATATTTGCCAGTAATTGAAGGTACTTAACTTGTGTTTTTGTCTTTTTAAGGGAATCGGTTTTGGCGTCTCTAGAGTAAATTAACTCGGTTTTAGCCTTTCCTTTAAGCACATCAACAACTTCAGCAATTTCAGTTACTCTTCTTATTGTTCCTGTTTTTCTGTCATGCAGTCTGTGCTGTACAACAATAAAATTTAATCCTGAAAGCATAATCTCAGGCACATTCATTGGCGGATTTGTAACCCTAATTATTGTTTCATCAGGGCTGTTTGCGTGTACAGTTCCCAAAGAACCATCATGTCCAGTATTGAATGCAGTGAATAATGAGAATGCCTCATCATGCCTGATTTCTCCTACAATAATCCTATCCGGCCTCATTCTCAAAGAATTTTTGGTTAAAATATCAAGTGTCAATTCTCCTGTCCCTTCAAGGCCCGGAGGTCTTGCTTCCATTCTAATCCAGTGTTTCAAAGGAAGGTTCAGTTCAGCTGTGTCCTCTATTGAAATTATTCTTTCTGTTTCAGGAACAAAACTTGCCAGAACATTCAGTGTTGTTGTTTTTCCAGATCCTGTTCCTCCGGCAATTAAAATATTTGCAGGTCTTGTATTAAGTCCCTCAACACACACCCAGAGAAATGCCGCTGCATCTGCACTGATTGTTCCATAATTAATCATATCTATTATAGTGTAAGGATCATCTCTGAATTTTCTGATTGTTAAAGTCGAACCCTGAACCGATGATGGGGGCACGGTTGCATTAACACGGCTTCCATCAGGGAGTCTTGCATCCAAAAGAGGACTGCTTAAATCAACTCTTCTTCCAATCTGCCTTGCAATCCTGTTGATTAAATCCTGAATCTCATTATCTGAATAAAATTCAATATTGGTAAGCATCATTTCATATTTTCTGTGAAAAACATAAACCGGAAGCTTCGGGCCTATAATCATTATTTCCTCCAGCTTATCATCCTTGATAAGATCATCTATCAGACCATAACCAACCATTTCCCTTACAACAGCATCTGCATAAAACTCATATCTTGTTTTAGGAATATTTAATTCCGGAGAATCTCTAAGTATTTCGAGAATTTTTTGAGTGTAAACATTCCTTCGTTGCTCCTGATTTCTGATTTTGTAAGGGGTTATGCTGACTATTCTTGTTGCTGCTTCTTTAATAGTATTAATAATTGCCTTTTCGCTTCCAACAGGCCTTGGCACAGGCGTCCAGTAAAAAAGAAGTGGTTCTCCAGGAACCTCATAAATTTTTGTATTTCCATATTCTTCTAATAATTTTTTGTTTGAATTTGCTAATTGTTTTTCAGTTTGTGATTTTTGTTCATCTGGAACTGCTTCAATTGTATCAGGAAGACCTTTTTCCTGTTTAGGGAGTTCTTTTTTCATTTCCTCGATTTTTTTCTTGGCTTCTTCTGCTTTTTGTGTTGCTTCATCATTTTCTTTTGCAATTATCTGAGCTTGAGTTTGTTCAGCCTGAATCTCTACTCTGCTAACATTAACCTGTTTTTGCATTGGTTCGGTGTTTTCTGCAACTTCATCATATTTTAAGTTTACTTCGGGTTCGAATTCAGGTTCTGTTGCAGGTCTTTTCATCTGCTGTTCTGCTTTTTCTATCTCTTCCATTAATTTTTTGGTTGTATTAGAAACAGGTTTTTTGGACTGCTGTTGAATCGGTTCAGATTTTGTAGGTTCTTTTTCAGGAATTCCGGAATCATTCCCTTTTCCGCCTTTTTTTGACTTTATTTTACTGAATAAGTCATCCATATAGTCTGCCATAGAAGTCGGAATAATTGAGGGTTTTGTACAATATAAACCTTTTTCTTTCTTTGAAAAGAAAGAAACCTTGTACCATAAAAGGTACGAGGCTTTGCAAAATTTTTAAATTTTTGCAAGGGAGCTTTACCAAAAAGAAAGAAAATAAATTATTTTTTCTCTAAAATTTCTTTTTTCATTTTTTCCACAAATTTATCCAATTTAATTCCAAATTCTACTTTTCCTTCTCTGTTTCTAACAGCTATTGTTTTTGCTTTTTCTTCATTTTCCCCTACATTAATTATGTAAAAAACTTTTTCCAGCTGAGCTTCTCTTACTCTGTAAGAAACAGTTTCTGTTCGTATATCAATTTCACTCCTGATTCCATTTTCAATAAAAGTAGTATTAACTTTTTTCGCATAATCTGTAAACTTCTCACTCACAGGAACAATTTTAACCTGTAAAGGGGCTAACCAAAGCGGAAAAAATCCTGCGTAATGTTCAATTAATATTCCAATGAATCTTTCCATGCTTCCAAAAATGGCCCTGTGGATCATAACAGGTCTTGCTTCTTTGTCCTTAGTGTCAATATATTTAAGATCAAATTTCTCAGGCATCTGGAAATCTAATTGTATTGTTCCAAGTTGCCAATTTCTTCCCAAAGAATCTTTTATATGAAAATCGATTTTAGGGCCATAAAAAGCACCGTCTCCTTCATTTAATTTGTATTCTGTTTTTGTTGCTTCAAGAGCATTCTTCAAAGCTTTCTCTGCCTTATCCCACACTTCTTGTGAACCCATTGCTTTCTCAGGTTTTGTGCTTAATTCAATTTTGTATTCAAAACCAAAAGTTTTGTAATAATGTGCAATCATTTCCAATAATTCTTTTATTTCATTTTCAATTTGCTCAGGTGTACAAAAAATATGAGTATCATCCTGAGTAAACTTTCTAACTCTGAATAAACCATTAAGCACACCACTTAGTTCGTGCCTGTGAACCATTCCGAATTCACCCATTCTGATTGGGAGGTCTCTGTAAGAGTGCCTTTTGTTGGAGTAAATAAGTGTGTGTCCTGGGCAGTTCATTGGCTTTATTGCATATTCTTCACCGTCAATTTTTGTGAAGTACATATTTTCCTTGTAATGATCCCAATGGCCGCTTTTTAACCATAATTCTTTTTTCAGAATTATAGGGGTTATCACTTCTTTGTAGTTTCTTTTTCTTTGTTCTTCTCTTGCGAAATCAGTCAGTTCATTCCAGAGTATTGTTCCTTTTGCATGAAAGAAAACAGTGCCTGGGGCTTCTCCCTGCATTGAAAACAAATCCAATTCCTTTCCGAGTTTTAAGTGGTTTCTTTTTTCCGCTTCTTCCTTTTGTTTCACGAATTCCTCGAGCATTTCTTTTTTAGGAAAGCTTATTGCATAAATCCTCTGCAGTGCTTCTTTTTTTGCATCCCCTCTCCAGTAAGCCGAGGATGTTTTCAAAATTTTGAATGCTTTTATTGCGGAAGTGTAACCAATGTGCGGGCCTCTGCACAAATCCAAAAAATCCCCGCTTCTGTAAACGCTTATTTTTTCTCCTTCCGGAAGCTCTTCAATAATTTCTGTTTTATACTTGTTATTTTTGAACAGCTCAAGCGCTTCTTTTTTTGAAATTTCCTGTCTTTCAAATTTGTCGTTTTTCTTCACGAGTTCTGCGACTTTTTTTTCAATTTTTTCAAAATCTTCAGGGGTAAAAGGTTTTTTAACGTCGAAATCATAGTAGAATCCTTCATCTATAGGGGGCCCGATTGTCGGCTTTGCGTCCTTAAAAAGCTGAATCACAGCAGCAGCCATGATGTGTGCGGATGAATGCCAGAATTTTTCCTTTTCTTCTTTGAGGTTCCAGTCAATAGCCATGTTTAATTCCCTCCAAGAATTGAGCTGAGAAACTAATATTAAAGTATATAATTGGCTGCTGCTTTGCTCTTTTATTATTGGGAGGTTGGAATTCTGATTAAAATGCCCGAAATAAATTGCAAAAGCAAATTTTTGGAAATCAAAAATTTATAATTCCAAAAAAAAGCCATTACTGGTTAATTTAGGTGCAAAGCCCCTGACAGTATGCCTCGTATTTTGTCTTTCATTAATTTTGAGTTTTGGCATAAAAACAAAATACCTTGTTAGAGTATATAATATATGTTGGTTCCATTGAATGCAGTAACTCCTTCTCCTGAAATATGCGTGAAATGCAAAGGCAGATTATGGTGCGGTTCAAAATGTTTTATTCTGGAGCGTTTGGAGCGAAAGAAAACCACTTTGCAGAGCATTAAGCAGAACGAAATCCAGTCCAAAAGCCCTCCAGGGGTTTTTGTTTCGTGGTATGGATATCCCAAAGTAAATTTTTCTCCTATGGCGCCTGCAGTCAAACTCGAAAACAACGATGCGTGGGTTACTGATGATACTGATCTTTGGTTTGGAAAACCTGCTGATGAAATAATTAATTTCAGGGAATCTTTGGTGCGAGGAAATATGCAGATAGAGGTAAACCAGGCTAAAGATCCTGATTATGATTTAACTGAGATTCACGAAACTCTCATGGCGAAAAAGCCTGTCGATATTGAGATGAAATTAAAAGGAACTCCGAGAATAAGGGGTTCTTCTTTTTCGGATTTTCATGCACCCATGGGACCTCAGGCTGAACTGAAAAAATTTTCAATGACTGAAAACCCAAGCATTAATCCAAAAATAGATTATTTATACAGCGATACTGATGCAAAAAGTTTAGATGCAATGTTGGAACTTTACAAAAGTGATGTTGGGGTTAACCAATTGCACAAAATTTTAAGCGCTGGAATGCTTGGAGTAAAAAAGAACAGAAAATTAGTTCCAACAAGATGGTCGATTACTGCTGTTGATTCCCAGCTTTCTGAACATTTTATTGATGAAAAAATAAAATTTTTTTCAGAAATTTCTGATTATCAGCTTTTCACTTCCAATTATTTGGAAAATTATTTTTGGATTTTGCTTTTGCCAATACCTTGGAGTTTTGAATTATTGGAAGCTTGGAAACCAGGAGCTTCATGGAATCTTGATTCCAAAGAACCGACTTTTATGCACGATCATGAACTTTACAAAGGGAGAAAAAATTATGCTGAAAATACAGCAGGGGGCTATTATGCTACAAGAATCGCAATAACAGAACACTTGCTTGAAAAAAAGAAGCATGCTTCTGCTATTGTTTTCCGCGAAATTGGCGATGCTGGAACCCCGTCTTTGGGGGTATGGAAGGTAAGAGAAACCGTACGCGATGCTATGAAGAAAAAACCTATTTCATTCGATTCTCTTGATTTAGCCTTAAAGTATGCAGAACAAAAATTGACAATTCCAATGAAATTCTGGAAAAAAAATTCTTTTCTCCTTAATGAAATCAAAACTCAGAAAAGAATCACGGATTTTTTTTAATTAATTAAAAATAGTTTTTTTATTTAGCTTATTTTTTATATTTCAAAAATTGTGCAAGCAGTGCCTCTAATTGAATCCTTTCATTTGCTCCTTCAACCATTCTGAAATTGTATTCTCCAATAGTATCAATGAGTTCTATTTTTGTGTTTGAAGGAACTTCACTTTCATCCATTGCAATTAATTCCCTGTGTAATTGCAAAATAACATCCTCTCCGCTCATACCGTATTCGTAAATTAATTTGTCAAGTGAAGCTCTTGCTTCCATAAAATCTCCGCTCAATGCTTGCTTAATCATTTGTTTTATTTCATCAGGCCTTGCTTTGGATGAAACTTCGTAAATTACTTTATCTGTAATTTTTTCTCCTGTTACCGCTGATGCCTGTAAAATATTAATCGCTTTTCTTAAATCCCCTTCACAAACATAAACTATTGCCTCTATTGCTTTGTCATCAATTTCAACCTTTTCTGCTTTTGCAATTTCTTTTATTTTTCCATTTATATCTTTTGCTGAAAGCTGGCTGAATCTGAAAACAACACATCTTGATTGAATAGGTTCAATTATTTTCGAGGAATAATTGCATGAAAGAATAAATCTACAGGTTCTTGCGTATTTTTCCATTGTTCTTCTTAGTGCCTGCTGTGCATCCGTTGTTAAAGCATCACTTTCATCCAGAAAAATTATTTTAAATCCAAAATCAAAAGCAAGTGTGCGCGCAAAATTCTTTATAGTATCACGTACAACATCAATCCCCCTTTCATCAGAGGCATTTAATTCTAAAAAATTCTGAGAAAAGCTGTCCTTGAAAAATTCCTTCGCAAGTGCAACAGAACAGCTTGTTTTTCCTATTCCTGCTTGCCCTGTGAACAATAAATTAGACATTGTATTATTTTTTACGTAATTTTCAAGTCTTCTTGTAATTTCTTTTTGCCCAACAATATCCTTTAGTTTGTCCGGTCTGTATTTTTCAATCCAGGGCAATTCTGCAATATTTGCCATGAAAAAGATTGAAATCATAATAGTTATAAACCAATTGCGACCATTTTACGTAGGTTTAAATGAGTTCTAACACCCCGAAAGTTTTGTTTGTTTTTGTATTGGTTTACATTGCATTGTATGCAATTAGCTTATTTACTCCTCTGCAGGACTGGAATTTAGCAGGCTTTGACAAACTTGATTATACTCTATTTTTGCTTCCTATGCCTGGATTTTTCTTCATTTACTTACTAATCCCTTGGATAAGAGAAGACCTGGGTTTCGGAGATGTTTTTGTTTATATTTTCCCGATAATTTTTGCTATTGGGGCATACCTTGCTTTTTATGTTGCAGCATTTTATTATTTTGGGAACCAGGCTTTATTATCAGGAGTTGATGTTTCTCTTTTCAAGATAGATTATTTTGATCAGTTTATACAATCCAGTTTCATTTACTTTGTATTAGCCGGAATCGGTGGCTGGGGTGCAAGGGTTTTAATTGAAAATTTTGATGAAGAAATAAAACCTGAGGGGGTTTCACAATGAGTTTTGCTAGTGCGATAATCAGTTATAAAAAAAATCTGTCAACAGCATTCAGCTTTGCATTACTGCTTGTTTTTGTACTGCCGTTTGTATGGCTTTCAAATGTATTCATTTCCTCAGGAACAGTACTCATAGATTACGGTTTCATAAAAGAACCTATTTTGGATGCAGTTCTGCTTCTGATAACTTTGCTGGTTTTTTTGTATTTTTATTCTTTGTTTGTTTGTTTAATGGTTTTTTCAGTAAGAAAGGATTTGAGTAATGTAAAAATAAATTATTTTCTGAATGAAAAAATTCACAAACTTGCTTTCAAATATTTCAGGTTCCTTGCAATCTTTACTGTAATTGCTGCATTGGTTTCTTCTTTGCTTATAGCTTATGGTTTTCCAATTGAAGCAATTAATTTAATTTTATTCATTATTTCTTCATCTTTTTTATTTTTAGCTCAGACAATTGTTGTTGATGAGGAAAGTCTGAGTAGTTCTGTGCTCACAAATTGGGATTTTATAACAAAGAATTTTTCAGATTTTATTTTAGTAATAATAATAGGATTAGTAAGTATTTTTTTATTGCAATTATTTGAATTTATTATAGATTACTTTTTACTTGTTGGAAATTTCTTTTCGCTTTTAATAGCACTGGTTTTTTTGGTTCCTTTTTTGGAAGTTTTAAAAACCAGGATTTACATGGAAAGATTTGAACTTATAAAAATTTATCATTCTAATAAATAATTTTAACACTCGGAACATCATTCAGTAATTCTTCAGCCTCGTTGATTCCTGAAACTTTATATTTAAACCCGTAGCTTTTTCTCTGACGCGAATTCATTTCCATTAAAATTCCCTGCGTTTTTTCAAAATCCTCGGTAATGCCAAATTTTTCCAGTGAATCTTTTTCATTCATCTGCATAGTAATAAACTTTTTTTTCTGGAAAAATGAAATAATGTTTTCAGCAGCTTTGCTTGGATTGTTTTCTTTTAATTGTGTACTTACACTAAATAATCCTGCCAGATTCACTCCGGTTGATATTGTCTCTAGAATTTTTTTGTCAATATAATTCCTTTTTCCTAAAAGTTCTTTTTTTTCTTCAGAAAGAATCTCAATTGTTTTTGATATTTTTTCAAGTTTCTCATAAAAAAGTGTTTCATTTTCTGCAGAGGCAATAAACACCTTTTCCAGATTTACCCCTGTTAATTGCAGTAAACCATTAGTATTTCCGGGAACAACTCCGAAATCGAAATGTGTTGTTCGTTCTTTTGAATTATTTCCCAGAGTGATTCCTTTGATATTTTTTCTTTCAAGAAGTTTAATTTTGTATTTGGTGTCAAGGGTTACAACAGGGCTGAATGAATTGGTTTTTGCTGATAAAAAAGAATTTGCAATCTGAGTTGCTTTTTTTTTATATTCCGCAAGGCCCTGCCATTCAAAATCATTAAAAAGCGCAAGTTCAATAGTTCTTTTTTGTGTGAGGGAAAAAATCAAATCAATTGCTTTTATTTCTTCTCCAATTTTATTTTTGGATTTTAAATTTGTTGAATTAAAAATCGAAAAATTCATTGCTCTAATAGTTAAAGGAACTGTTGACTGCTTGTCAATAATAGTTGCATTTACTGCGATTTCTTCTTTTGTTCCGTCTAAAAAATCTGAAAAGCAGAAAATTTTTGTTGAAAAATCTTCCGGGGCGTAAATATGGATTAAAGAATCAAAATGCAGGCTTCTTGCTTTTTGATCTATTATTTTCAGCCAGTTATATTCTCTGAGAATCTCAGGGCTGTTATCGGAGTTTTCCTCAAGTTTTTTTTCAATTTCAAATACGGGCATTCCAAGTCTTGCGTATTGTGTATGGATAGGTTCGTGTCCGTAACCTAAAAGTTTTACATTAACCATTTCTCTGATTAAGTGGGTATTGAGATATTCTATTTTCAGATCTTTAATTTCGTCTTCGACTTCGCTTCCGATTTTTTCAGCCACACCTCTACTGATATTTGTTTCTTTTAACAAAGATTTGATTATGTTCCCCCTATCAAATGCTTCGCGTTTTTCTTTTGAAGTAAAAACTTTCAGTTTTTCAAATGATCTGAATGTTTTTGCAGCATCAGGATTTAGTTTTTCTAATGTTTCAGCAGTATTTTTTCTCAATTGTTGTTCTGTGCCGGAAAAATTCTCAAGTTCTTTAAGTACTTTCATAACTTCCCATTTTGAAGCTCCGCTTTCCTGGCACTCTAAAATTAGTTTTTGTATTGTTTCTTTGATGGCGTTTTGCATGCAAATATTAAACCAGAAAAACTCTTAACCCTGCCGTGTTTTTGGAAAATTAACTTTTTAATGCTTTTGTGTTTGTTTATTTAATAATAAAAGGTGTTTTGTGTTGGAATCGCTTGATAAAATTGATAACAAAATAATCAGCATGCTTTTAGAGGACGGTAGGGCTTCTTTCAGCACTATTGCAGCGGAAGTCAAACTGACGGATGTTGCCATTAAGAAGCGTTTTGAACGCTTAAAGCGAAAAGGCGTTATTAATGCTATTTCTGCTGATTTGAACCTGAGAACTCTTGGTTATGAAAATCCTATTTTTGTTCAGATTCGTTCTGAGCTTTCAAAAAACCGTGATGTAATCAAAAAACTCAAAGAACTTGATTATGTGCTTGACCTCAATCAGGTTTTAGGGGAGTATAATATCCTTGCAAAGCTTGTTGTTCCTGACCTTGATTCTGCTGAAAAGTTTGTTGATAGTCTCTCAAAAATGGATGGTGTTTTGGATATTAAAACTCTTGTTGTTATTTCAGAGGTAAAGAAATCCAAAGCTTTGCCTTCTTTTTCTTTGCAGAAAAGATTATGAAATTTTCTTCTTTTCCCTAAGTTCTTTTTTTTCTATTAGTTCTTCCTGTAATTTTTCTTCTTCTGTTTTTGGCTGGACCGTAATTCTTGTTATAATAAGAGAGATAAGTATGCTGAGTATTATTGCAACGTAAGTTATTTTTACAATTATTTCTGCCCCGATAATTCCGTAAGCAGGTATCAAAACCAATGGCGCTAAAGCTGCGGGCGAAACTCCTTTTGGAGCAATTAAACCGATTTTGATTTTTTCTGAAAGATTAAATTCTGAATTAAAAAGCACAACAAGTGTTGTCAGCATTCTTGCAAGTATAAGTGCGAGTACCACTGCTATTATTTCCTGTCTTGTGAAAATCAAATCGCTCACTTGGAATTGCGCACCTAAAAGCATGAATACAAATAAGGTTGAAATAAATGCTAATTCAGAATTGAATTCTCCTAAAAATGTTTTTCTTGGAAAATTTCCGGAATTTAATAGTATACTGCATACAGCAACTGCCATTATTCCTGATCCTAATAATTGTTCTGCAATAACATAGGTTGCTATTGCTATTGCTAATCCTAAAGTCTGGCTGTGTTCTAGTTTTGTTTGGTTTAAAAGTTTTTTTCCGATAACTCCGCCTGCTGCGCCAATCATTATTCCAATTGTTATTAATAAAAATAATTTTGGAACATTCAGCAATGCATCTTCAGGGAATGCAATAAAATCAAGCAAAAGCAAAGGAAGTATTACTGTTACTGGAGAATTAAACAAACTCTCTGCTCTTAAAAGTTCACCGACCTTACTTTCTTTTTTTGAAAGAGCCTGTGAAATTGCAGCAGGATCAGTTCCTGAAAGCAGAACTCCTAAAAAAGCTGCAGTTATAAGCGGAATCGGGAGAAGATAGAGTGTTGTTGTTGTAATCATTAAAGCAGTAAGTAAAACTCCGATTGTTGCAAGCATCACTAATGATTTTGAGTGTTTTTTTAGTTCCTCTATATTTAAGTAAAATGCTGAACTGAAAACAACCAGTATTAATGCTATTGTTCTAATCATTTCAGGAAGAGGAGTTAAACTTTTTACATCGATTATTCCATAAGTTGCAAGGGAAGTGCCTCCTAAAATAAGCAATACAATAAAAGGTATTTTTGCCTTATCCGCAAGTTCTTTAAGAAAAAAACTAACAACCAGAATTATTGCTAATTGGCTTAATGCATCAAACATGAACAATTAACGTTTCCCAGATTTTTAATCTTTTTCACAGCTATTTAAATTCTTTTTCAAAGGGAAGCTTATTCAGCGGTCATCATGAAACTGATTATAAGTGAAAAAGCAATTGCGGGAAGAAATATTGCTAATATTCTTGCGGGCAAACAAGTGCCGTTATCAAGCATTGGTTCTGCTCAGGCATTCAGATTCAATAAAGGAAATGATGAATATGTTGTTGTTCCTTTAAGGGGCCACATTGTTGATGTTGAATTTCCGAAAAAATACAGTTACTGGGTCGGAACTGATTTGAAAAAATTAATCGATGCGGAAATCGAATATGCGGGAAAAGAAACACAGATTATTTATGCTTTAAAATCCGCGGCAAAGGAAGTTGATGAGGTCATAATTGCAACAGATGCTGATAGGGAAGGTGAATCAATTGGAGTTGAGGCGCTGAATTATGTTAAAGCATCAAACCCTAAAGTAAAAATCAAGAGGGCTTATTTTTCAGCTATTACAAAAACAGATATTGATGAATCTTTTTCAAAACTTGTTGATGTTGATTATAATTTTGCAGATTCTGCCGATGCAAGAAGAGAAATTGATCTTATTTGGGGTGCGGTATTAACCAGATTCATGTCTCTTGTTTCAGGAAAACTCGGAAAAGAATATTTGAGTGTTGGAAGAGTTCAAACTCCTGCTTTGGCTTTGATTGTTCAGCGTGAAAAGGAAAGAAACGCTTTTGTAAGCAAGAATTATTGGGAATTGAAAGCACTTTTCAGCAAGGATTCAAAAACTTTTGAGGCAGAGCACAAAAAAGGAAAATTCTGGGAAAAAGAAGAGCCTGAAAAAATATATAAAGAACATGCAAAGGAAGGAATTGTTAAAAGTATTAAAAGCACAAAAAGAATCCTGAAAAAACCAACCCCTTTCAACACAACTGATTTTTTGAGGCAGGCCACATCTATTGGTTTTAGTGCAGGCCAAGCCATGGAATATGCAGAATCGCTATACCAACAAGGATTAACCTCTTATCCAAGAACGGATAACACAGTTTATTCTCCAACTCTTGATTTGAAAAAAATCTTGAATGAAATTGCAAAGGTTCCTGATTTCAAAAAAGATGCAGAAAAAATATTATCTAAATACCCCCTTAATCCTTCTAGGGGCAAAAAAGAAACTAAGGATCATCCGCCTATTCATCCTGTAACTGCTGCTTCTAAAGAAAAACTTAGTGAAAATCACTGGAAAATTTATGAATTAATTGTAAGGCGTTTTTTGGCTACATTAGGAGATGATGCAAAAACTGAAAACCAATCTGTTGAAATTTTATTAGGAAAAGAACCCTTTGTTGCAAACGGTCAGCGTATTGTTGACCCTGGCTGGAAAGAGATTTATCCTTATTCGACAATTTCAGAGGTTATTCTCCCGCCTATGAAAGAAGGAGATAAAGTAAATCTTGAAAAACTTGATTTTTTTGCAAAGCAAACCCAACCTCCTTCAAGGTATAGCCAGTCAACTTTAATCAAATTAATGGAAGACCTTGGTATTGGCACGAAATCCACGAGGCATACAACAATACAAAAATTATATGACCGAAAATATGTTTCTGGTGCAAAGGCTATTGAACCAAGTAAATTAGCATTTGCGGTTATAGATTCTTTAGCCAATCATCAGGTTGATGCGGTTAAAGCAGAAATGACCGCGGGTATTGAAAAGGAAATGGATAAAGTTGCTGCTGGGAAAAAAACAAAGGAACAGGTTGTTGGAGATTCAAGAAAATTTTTGCATGATATTTTGGATAGAATGTTAAAGAGCAAAGACGAAATAGGTTCTGATTTAAGGTCTGCTGGAAGAGAAGATTCTATTGCAGGGAATTGCGATAAATGTTCCGGTAAACTTAGGCAATTAATGAGTCGTAATAAAAAAAGATTCTTAGGTTGCACAGAATACCCAAAATGCACAAACACTTACCCTTTACCTCAAAAAGGAAAAGTAGTTTTTACAACTAATATTTGCGAAACCTGTCAAAAACCAGTGATAAAAGTTATCGGTACAAGGTATAAATTTGAAATGTGCATTAATCCTGATTGTGAAACTAAAACAGAGTGGAAAGCAAACTATGAGGCTAAGTTAAAGGCAAAAGCAGAAAAGATAACTCCAAAGAAAATCTGATTATTCGCTATTGTATTGGTTTTTCAGAAAAGTTATTAGTGTAAATAAAATTAATGGGGTTATAATAGCAATCTTAAAAAAACACTCATTAGGAATTGCAAGATGAAGGGGTGGAGTTATTAGCTAATGTTTTACCAATTAGCTTGGTGAGCCTAACCCCATCCTTCAAATTGTTTTTGGTTTGATTCACTTTTTAGGATTGGATCCCCTCGATTTTTTTATTACAATACAATTGAGGGCTTTTTTGTTATTATATATTAACTGTATTTTAATGTACTTTTTTTACATCTATTAATAAATTAGGTGTACTAGAAGTATATTGATTATTATGGCTGGTGTAATGAAAGCAGGGGATGAGGTTCGTCTTAATATACTTTCTGCGCTATTAAAACAGAATTCAGTTTCTCCTAATATTAAACAGTTGCAAAAATACACGGGTTATCATAAAGCCACTATAAAAGCTTCTCTTGATTTTTTGGTTAATGAGGGGCTGATAACAGGGTATGGGCCAAAGGTTGATTTTAGAAAATTTGATTACAAACTTGAGGTTCTTGTTTTAATGCAGGCGGATTTAACAAAAAAAGAATTCTTTAAAACTTTTCTGAGTGAAATAAAAAAAGACCCTCATCTTTATTCATTAACAAGTCTTGCGGGTTCAGGAAATTATAATCTTGTTGCTAGGCACATTTACAAGGATGTTGAAACATTCCATAAAGCAGTAAACAAAAAGTATTTTGAAAAACTTGACGGCATTCATGATTTTATAAAACGAAGAGATATTGTTTATGTTACTGAACCTTATTTCAAAATGGAATCAAGAACAGGTGCAATGATAAAAATTCTCAGAGAATCAAGAGGTTATGATTAATGAAAATTGAAATAGATTTGAATAAATCAATCCAGGAAAATGCTGGTTCTTATTATGATTTTTCAAAAAAGGCGAAGAAAAAACTTGGTGGTTTAGCAAAAGGAATGCATGAAGTTGATAAGAAGATTTCAGAGGAAGGGGAATCTAAAGGAGTTCAGAAGAAGCTTGTGAAAAAAAGGGAAAAGAAATGGTATGAAAAATATCACTGGTTTTTTACAAGTGAAGGTTTCCTTGTTGTGGGGGGAAGAGATGCAAAAAGCAATGAGCAGGTTGTAAAGAAAATAATGGTTCCTGGAGATGTTTATTTCCATGCTGATATTCAAGGGGCGCCGCACACAATTCTGAAAGCTGATGGAAAAATTCCGGGGGAAATTTCAAAAAAAGAAGCAGCAATTTTTGCAGCGTGTTTTTCCAAAGCATGGCGTGAACAATTAGCTGGGTTAGATGTTTATTCCGCTAATCCTGATCAAGTAAGCAAAAAAGCTCCAAGCGGTGAATCTCTTGGAACTGGTGCTTTTATGATTCATGGTAAAAGAGAATGGTTCAAAAAAACTCCTTTGCAGTTTGCAATAGGTTTTAAGAAATATGGGGATTCTCTTGACTTATTTTCCGGTCCTGAAAGTGCTGTGAAGAAGAATTCGGATTATTTGGTTAAGGTTTTTTTTGGAAAGGATTCTAAAGGGGCATGTGCGAAAAAAATCCGCAAACAATTCCTTGATAAATCTGGTAATAAATTTGAGGTTAGGCTTGAGGATATAGAATTTTTACTTCCTTCCGGGGGTCTTTCTTTGGGAAAAGCCTAATTGATTAGTTATATTCTTATTACTTTTCAAGAGTTGTTCATTTATGGTTGAAAAATCAAAAAAACAGATTAGTCTAAGGGTTGAAGATCCTGATCCTAGTCATGTTGGCAGGAACATTATTACTCTTGATAGACAGACCAAGGAAGATTTAGGGGTAACCTCTGGAGATATTGTTGAGATTAATGGTTCTCAGAAGACTGCGGCGGTTATATGGCCGGCCCGACAGGAAGATGAGGGCAAAGGTCTTATTAGAATGGATAATTTAATCAGGAGAAATGCAGGGGTTGGTCTTGGGGAAAAAGTAGTGGTGAAAAAGGCTGAATTTGAAGAAGCAAAAAGAGTTGTTCTTGCTCCGACTCAAGAAGTTAGAATTATTGCTTCGGGATATGATCGGATTCTTAAGAAAAATTTTATTGGAAGACCTTTGCATAAAGGCGACAGAGTTTTAATTAGTGTTTTTGGTTCTGGTTTTATTTATCAGGTTATTGATACTAATCCTCGCGGCGTTGTAAAAGTAACTGATTTTACTCAGTTTATTTTGAAAGAAGAACCAGTTAAGGATTCGCTTGCAGGGATTCCAAGAATTGCTTATGAGGATATTGGCGGTTTAGGAGAACAGGTGCAAAAGGTCAGGGAAATGATTGAGCTTCCGATGAAGCATCCTGAAATTTTCAGAAAGTTAGGTATTAGTCCGCCAAAAGGAGTTTTGCTTTATGGTCCTCCTGGTACTGGAAAAACTTTGCTTGCTAAAGCAGTTGCGAATGAAACTCAGGCGCATTTCATTTCAATCAGTTCTCCGAGTATTATGAGTAAGTTTGTTGGTGAAGCTGAGGAAAGAATCAGGGAAGTTTTTAAGGAAGCTGAGAAGAATGCTCCTTCTATTATTTTCTTTGATGAAATTGATGCTATTGCTCCAAAGAGAGACGAAGTTGTTGGGGAAGTTGAAAGAAGAGTTGTTGCTCAGATTTTAAGTGCCATGGATGGTATGGAAGCAAGAGGTCAAGTAATTGTTATTGGTGCTACTAATAGGATAAACAGTATTGATGAAGCTCTGAGAAGACCGGGAAGATTTGACAGAGAAATTGAAATCGGTGTTCCTTCCAAAAAAGATCGTTTGGAAATTTTCCAGATTCACACAAGAGGAATGCCGCTTGCTCCGCCTCTTGATTCTGCCCATTTAACCGAAGTTTTGGGTTTAGTGAAAAAAGAAATCATCTCAGCAGAGCGTAAATTAGAAATTTTCAGAAAATTCGAAGAGATTAATGAGCCATTAAAACTCCAAGAACTCACGGGTCAATTTAAAACTAAGTTTTTTTCTAGTCTTTCTTTGCGTGAAAGGGAAGAAATTGAAAATAAATTATTAGATGTTTTTTTGAATAGGCTTGCTTCTATAACCCATGGTTTTGTTGGTGCTGATTTAGAAGCTTTGGCAAAAGAGTCTGCTATGAAAGCTTTGAGAAGATACCTGCCGAAAATTAATCTTGAGGATGAAACAATTCCTACAGAGGTTTTGGAAAGTTTAGAAGTTAACAAGGATGATTTTTTAGAAGCCTTGAAAGATGTTCAGCCCTCTGCATTAAGAGAGGTTGCAATTGAAGTCCCTAATGTTAAATGGGATCAGATTGGCGGCCTTGAACAAGTTAAAGAAGAATTAAAACAGGCTATTGAATGGCCATTGAAACATGCTGATGTTTTTCAAAAAATGGGAATTAAACCTCCAAGGGGAATTTTATTTTATGGTCCTCCTGGTACTGGAAAAACTTTGCTTGCTAAAGCAGTTGCCACAGAATCAGAAGCAAATTTTATCAGCATTAAAGGTCCGCAATTAATTTCAATGGGGGTGGGCGAGAGCCTTCCTTATGATGAAGAACTTTTGGTGTTTGACGGCAAATATATTTACAGGGAAAAAATAGGGCGGATTGTTGAGGAAAAACTTGGAGTTCAGGTTGTCACATTTGATTCTGATGGCAGGGTGATTTTTTCCAAAATTACAGGTCATATAAAACATCCTCTTAATGGCAAAATGCTTGAAGTCAAAACAAAGACAGGAAGGAGAATAAAAGTCACTGATAAGCATTCGCTCTTTTCACTTGTTGGGTCTGAAATAGAGTCTGTGGCGACGAAAAATCTTGTTGCTGGAGAAAGCGTGATTGCAATTCCATCAAGAATTCCTAATGTTTCAACTGCTTTTTCTGAACTCAATTTGTTTGAGCATTTCAGGGACAGGAAAGGGTATATGCTTTCAAATGTTGCGGGAAACCTGAAGTTGGCAAAAAAACAGTATGGGTTGGACAAAGTGTCTCTGGCTTTGGGGGTAAGTAAAAAATATATAGCTGATATAATTTGCAAAAATCTTTCTGTTGATGCCGGAAAATTCAGTGAGCTTATTGATAAAACAGGATTCAAACCGGACTTTTCAAAAATAACTATTGGAGTTAAGGGGGCAAGGAGTCACCTTCCGATTTTCTTTAAGGTTGATGCTGATTTGTGCAGAATATTGGGGCTTTTTGTTGCTGAGGGGGATTTTAATGGGGACATTGTGAGGATTACAAATGCAAATCCTGAAATAAGACAGGATACCTTAACGATTCTTCAAACTTTAGGATTGGGGGTCACTAAAACAGAAACAAATATTATTGTAAATTCATGTATTTTCAAACATGTTCTTGACAAGGTTTTCGGGCTGAAAACAGGTGCTTTCAATAAAAGGATTCCTGGTTTTTTGTTTGCTGCATCAAATATCCAGGTTCAGAATTTCCTTAAGGGCTATTTCAGTGGTGATGGGTCGATAACAAGGTCAGAGAGAAGATATGTTATTGAAGCCTCTACTGTCAGTAAAAATCTGGCAAATGATTTGCTTTATCTTTTCCTTAAAATGGGGATTGTTGCAGGTTGCAGAGAAAAGCTTGAGTGGAATGGCACTATGAGTTATGGTGTGCAGGTGTTTGGTGTTGAAAATTTCAGGAAGTTTATGGCTATTGGTTTTATCGATTCACGTAGAAATATTCTTGTGGGAAGTTATATTGAAGAAAAAGCATGGTCTCGTAGCAATGTCATTCCGGTCAACTATAAAATAACTGAGGTTCTTGAAAGTGCTTTTGGATCTTATCCTAAGAATCATTCGGTTGGTGTGCGGAAGCTCAGAGAAGCACTGTGTGTAGTTGATATACAAAAAGAAAAATATTCTTCGTTGTGGAAACTTGTTGAGGCGGACATTTATTGGGATAAGGTGAAGGAAATAAATGAAGTTAATTATTCTGGTGATGTTTATGATATTTCTGTAGATCCATGTCAAAATTTTGTTGCAGGATTTGGCGGAATTTTTGCACATAACAGTGAAAAAGGTATTAGAAAAATTTTCCAAAGAGCTAGGCAGGTTTCTCCTGTTATTATTTTCTTTGATGAGTTTGATGCTATCTCCTCAAGAAGGGGTTCTGGAGATGGTTCTGGTGTTGGTGAAAGAATGGTTAATCAGCTTTTAACCGAGCTTGATGGTGTTGAGGAACTTAAAGGAGTTGTTTTTGTTGCGGCTACTAACAGGCCTGATTTAATAGATCCTGCTCTAATGCGTCCAGGCAGAATAGATAAAATTATTCATATTCCTGCTCCTGACCTTGGTGCAAGAAAAGTTATTTTAGAAATTCATACAAAAGACACTCCTTTAGCAAGCAATATTGATTTGAATGAGATTGCTCAAAAAACTGAAGGTTATAGTGGTGCTGATATTGAAGGTCTGATAAGAGAGGCGGCATTACTTTCTATGAAAGAATCAAATTTCAAATCCAAAGAAATTAAACTTTCTCATTTGGAGGAAGCTCTGAATAAAACAACTCCTTCTATAACTCAAGAAACTATTGAAGCTTATAAAGCTTTTAAAAGCCAAGCTACTCAAGCGTTCAAACCTAGTTATGTAAGATAATTAGTTTACTTCGCCTGCTATATTGCAGTCTTCTGAAGTATTTCCTTCTGCAATAACAATTCCTGTTGATGCAGTGCAACTTTCTTTTGTGTCAAACTCTGGTTCACAATAAATAAGCTGATAATCAACGGTTAAATTCGTGTCCACATTTCGTATGTCCCATACTTGACCTCTGAACGTGCCATAAGTTATGTGACTATATTGTAATTCTTCCCAAAGGATTCGGTCTTTTTTATAATTTCCCTGAATTGTTTTAACCTGTGCTTTATCAATTTCATCAAGTTTCATCCAGACTTTTGCACCGTAGGTTGGCAGGTTATCCGTTGTATTTTTGATTTGGTAAAACCAAGTGTATTTTTCAAATAAGCCATCATATTCGCAGTATTTAAGGTCAGATTCAAAATTAAATTTTGATGGTGTTTGCGGAATAATATCATCTAAATTTGGGATTATTTCTGTTTCTTTTTCACAAGCTTCTTCCCATATGCGTAAACATTTGTCTTTGATTTCACACCAAGAATATCCTGCTGAACCTATACATCCGTGTTCGTCAGCATCGCCACCAATTATTGGTTCTTCAGAAGTTCCCTGTTCGTCAGCATCACAAGATTCAACTAAAGTAAATCCTTTAGGAACATCACAAGGTGTTGGAAATTCAGTGCAATTTCCTTCCGGAGAAATAGCAGGAGTTATTACTTGAACGCATGTTTGCCCTTCAGGTGTTTGCTGGGTGCATCCTGCTAATGTCATTAATAAAACAATTAAAATCAGAATTATTTTGTTCATTAATTATATCTGACAATAAGGTTTTTTTAAATCAGAGGATAGAGAAAATTGCTAAATAAAATTTAAAAAACAAAACTCCTGATGCAGCAATAAGCATTGTTAATACCCATGCGCCTTTGTTCCACATGAAAACTTTGCTTCCATCAAGCGGAAAAATAGGTAATAAGTTGAATGCTGCTAAAAAGAAATTTACATACATTGCGGAGATAATTATCTGTGCCAAAAATTCAGTTGGATTAGTTAGTGCAAGCAATAAACCAAACAAAAGAACAACAAGCAAATTTGTTATTGGCCCAGCTATTGATATGTGTCCGTTTTCTTTTACGGTTATACTTTTACCAAAAACATAAACTGCTCCAGGTGCTGCAAATACAAAAGACCCATTTGTAAAAATTGCTAATCCTATTGCCAGCAATAATCCCTGTCTCCATGCTCGAAATTCTGCCTTAGCGCCATAATGAATAGCAACATATTTGTGTGCCAATTCATGAAGTATAAATCCTGTGCCTACTGCAACCAGCATTACTGCTAATTGGGTTATAAAATCACTAACTCCATTAACTGAGAATATTCCTAAACCTATCCATGCAAATGCAAAACTTACAGTTAACCAGCTAATAATTAAATCATTTCTTTCTCTGTCAGCCATGAGATTGATTCTGTTTCAAAAGCAATAAAAAGCATTGCTTGAGCAATTTGCCGATTTTTCAAACAATTTAACTCAAAATAAGATATTCGTCAATTAACGTAATATTTAAAAAGTGTTTTTTCCTTTATTTCATAATGTTTGGAGAAAAAGCACAAATCTCAATCGAACTCATTATTGTTCTTGCTGCTGTGGTTGCCATTGTTCTTCTTTTGGTTTCGCAATTGCAGAAAACCGCTGAGCAGGGCACAAAAGTTTTTGATAAGAAAACAGATTCAATTTTCAAGGAAATAGAGGATATATGAATTCAAATGGTCAGTTAAGTATTGAATTTCTTCTTCTTTTAACAGCTATACTTGCTTTCCTTTCTGTTTTCACATCAGCATTTTCTGAACTGGAAGAATCTTCTTTATATGCAATAGATGTTCAAAATGCCAAGCGTTTTGTGAATGAATTAAACAATTCATCAAAAACACTTTCTTTATTGGGGGAAGGTTCGCAAAAACAATTTTCTTACAAAATAATCAATGAATGGGAACTAAAAGATTCCCCCGTGGCACTAATAGTTCATTCAAATTCGGGAAAAAACATTTCCCTTCAACTCCCAGAAAATATTATGCTTGAATCATCAAAAAACTTCAAAGAAAATTTAATTGTTGTTCTGAAAAAAGAGAATGGGAAATTAATTCTGAATTGAAATCCTTATTGTTTCAATTTTTCCTTTATTGGATCTTTTTATTCCTCTTGAAATAACGTCTTTGCCCTCTTTATTTAATTCAGGTAAATATTTTTCATTGTTTATTGTAATTTCAAATTTACTCCCTTTTAGAAAAAGTTCAGCATCTTTCAGCATTTCTTCTTTTCCTGAATTGTTTCTTGCCCAAACAATAAGAAGATCGTTCTCTTTTTGCTGAGCAAACAAATCTTTTCCAGAAAAATTTTCATTAATGGGTGTTACTGCAATCAGCAAAACAATTATTGAAAATGCCAGCAATGCTTCTAATGAAAAAAATCCGTTATTCTTCACAGACAACAACCCCTAAAATTGTTTTTCTTTCCAAAATTTCCTTCACAACAACAAATCTTTCAACAACCAAACAATTATTTTTTTGTTTATTGAAAAAATATTGTATTTCATTACTGCTCCGTTCGTAAATCCCGGAAAGTAAATAATCTCCAAAATCAGTTTCTGAAATTTTGCTTAAAAGAACAGCATCGATAACATTCTGCTCTGTTCTTTGCTTTTCGGAATCGAAATAAATCGCCCCTTTCCACGGTTCTTTTTCGTTTCTATTTTTTACAATTGCTTCGGAGAGCGCCAGAGCAAACAGTTCTTTGTCACTTTCTTTTGTGTTTTGTATCTGGTTCTGGGCAAAAGAATTAAACGAAAGAAAAATTAGCATCAGCGATAATAATAATATTGCTGTTGCAATCATGGCGTCTAGGCTAAAAATCATGCCTTTTTCCATAATGGTTTTCAACTCCTATTATAATTCCATTTTGCAGAATTTGTATTTCACTTGGAATAATGTTTCTTTCAGCGCATTTTAATTTTTCATTCAGGTTTCCTCCTGAATGAGCGTAATACATATTTGATAGTGCTGTGCATTCTGAAAAAGAAGATTTTTCAATAAATTTATTTTTCAATAAGTGGGTGTTTTCTATTATTTTGTTTTCCATTCCTGTGATAAAAATGCTAAAACTAAGCAAAAGTAAAATAGCAAGAATTATTTCAGTCGAGTTCATATAATCACTCGCATTATTGAATAATTAATAGGAATTCTGAAATAATTTGAAAAATTTTCATTGGAGATTTCTGCGCACGGGAAAAGATTATAATTTATTCCTCCGCTGATTGTGTATTGGAGTATTGTAAATTCTCCTTGTGGAATCACTGAAAGAGAAGTAATCGTTGTTAAGTTTTCAAGGTTTAATTCTTTGACTTTGATTTCTTTTCCCGAAAAATTTTCTTTACAAATACCGGTGTTTTTCAAATCAAGTTCTTGGAATGCTTTTATTATTTCTGAATTTATTCTGAATTTTATTTCTTCAGCAACAACAGGTTTTGAGACATTTGTTTCAAACTGGTGTTCTATTACTTTATCCAAAAATAGTTCCGCTTCTGTTCTTTCAAACCCTGTTTTTTCTATTGCAGAGATTTTGTTTTCCATATTTTCTTGTTGGAGGAATAGCTCGTTTTCTGTGCTGTTAATCAGGAGTAATGCTTCTATTGCCAGAAGTAACACTATTGCGCCAAAAAAACCATTTGAATTCATTAGAATATTAAGCTATAAAACTACTATAAATATTACGTTGATTGCCGATATCTTTATTGTTGCCATTTGCAGTCTTTAAACCCGTCTTTTTGCAAATCATATGATTCACAGCTCTCTTGGTCATTTAATTCTGCACATGCTTCTTCTAGGGTTCTTATATTTTCGATTTTTGAAAAGCATTGAATAATTTTCTGCGAATCTAATCCGCTTCCTGCGGTTATTTCTGCCATTGTATTTTCCATTGCTTCTATTGGTTCAATGCTTGTCTGCTTGTATTCTGTGCCTGCCATTATTGGAACATTTTGTATTCCGATTAATGAAAACATTGCAGCAAATCCAATTAATACAACAAAAATTGTGGATGAAAGTATAATGAGGATATTTGTGTGTTTTTGTTCTGACTCAATAATTTTTTTCCCTTTTCCAGTTAAAGCATAATATTTCCATTTTCTTCCTTCATCTTTAAGTTCGATTAAACCAGATTCCACTAAAACAGTGGTGTGTTGTTTTACTGTTGGTGCTGCCATTCCTGATTTTGATGCTAATTCTGAAAGAGTATAATTTCTTTCGTGAAGCATTTTCAGTAAATTAGTTCTTGTTTTGGAAGATAATGCTTTGAATTCGTTATTAGTAAGAGACACTTCATCCATAATATCGCCTCATAATAAAATTATTAATATAAGAAAAAGAACAAAACCTGCTATTGCAAAGGCTCTGTTATTGTAAGCCAATAGTCCTGCGATTGGCATTATCACAAGCAACAATTCGGATTCTCCGCGTGTTCCGACAAAATACCCCATAACGCTTCCTATTGTGACTATAAAAAAAATGAATGCGACAAACCTTTCTACGCTGTTTCCGATATAGTCTTCTATTTTCTCAAAGAAATTATCCCAGGTAGAGTTTTCTCTTTTTCCTTCCATACTTAAATATGAGCCCTTTAGGGCTTTTTAACCCTTTCATTTTGGTTAGTAAAAACTTTAATATTAGAATCACATATGTTTTAGCATGGTGGATTTTTCTTTCTTTGATATTAGTTCTTCAATCACTTATGCGGAGTCGTTGCCGAAGAATGTGCTTTCGGGGGATTTATTGTCTATTTTGATAATAGGCGCTTTATTGATTGTTCTTTTGATTTTATTTTTCGAGGTCAGTGCCTTTATTTTTGGCTTGATTAAGCGTTTCTTTTTGCTTATTGTTATTGGTTTAAGCGCGTTTTTTTTCCTAACTACTTTTGGTGCAAAACTTGCTGCTGAAGGTTTCACAGGGCAGATAATTCTTTTTGGAGTTATAGGAATTCTTGGTGCAATTGCCGCATTGGTTATTGCATTTGGTGCTTTTAATAGACAGGTAAAAAAAAGAGATGAACCCAGAGAGGAGTTTTTTAAAGAAACGAAATCTGCTGCGCCAAATTTTACCCCGACTCAATTACAGCAACCCATGGCTTATACTACTCAGGCTCTTACGCCTGGAAACATCATGAATTCTCTGAAGGACGATCGTTCTTTATTGGCTGTTTTGAGTTATGTGATTATTGCACAGTTCGGTGTTTTTTCCAGCAAAACAATAAGTGCTCCTAATCCTGAGGTTGGAATGATTTTCTTTGGAATTTTTATTGTTGGTGCATTGATTTTCATTAAGACAACTTATCATTCTTATTTGAAAGGTATAACTCATTTCATTATAGCTTCTGTTTTCGGAATAATTCTTTCAATGGCTCTTGGAATATATTGGGCAGAAATTCCAATGAGTATAATGCTTTCCACAGGTTACTTTGCAACCGATGCAATGGTGGCATTCATAACTGGAATTGCGGTTTCACTTTTGATGGGAACCAGAAACTAAGGTTTTGTTATTTCATAAATCTTAGGGCAAAAATCATTGTAATCTGGTTCTTCAGTCATTATGATTGCTGAAGAATTAATTTCGGTAAATAATGTCGTGGTGCTGTAAGTCTTCAAATTTTATTTTTTCTGAATTTTTTTCAAATTTGAATAACATCACAAAATATGAGTCGATGTGAACCCGTTTGAATTCTTTCATCAAGTTTGACAGATTTTTGTAGTGTTCAATTTCAGGGCTTGAAATAATTTCCTCAATTTTGCTCATGACTGCAGCGTAACGTCTCTTGTCTTTTTTTTGAATTTTTTTGAAGGGGTATTTGGGAGTTAAGGGGGAGGCAAGAAGTAGTCAAGTTCCCTTAACATCCATAATCCCAATGAGCCGAACTAATTGTGATTTTGGTTTATAAATCACTTTGGAAGGGGTACATTGCCGGTGCGCCCGAGCATGCTCCTCGGGGGGGGGAGCATCCAGCTCCGCTAGGACTTGCTCGCGGTTGTTCGGTCCTTTGGACTGAACCCTCTTTAGAGGGTAGGGCACACCATCTTCGTCTGACTTTCAGTCAGACTTGATAGTACTGGTTAGTTACTGTGGAAGTTCGCATACTGTTTTTAATACACTTAATTCTATTCTTATTTATGGTTAGGAAAAATCTTTTCAGGCAATCTTCAAAGGAAAAAAGCGTTTTTCTAGATGAGCGCTACCTTTATCCTGAACACTTGCCTGATACACTTCATTATAGAGACAAAGAAATAGATTCTCTTGTTTATTGTTTTGATCCGATATTAAAAGGAAAGAAACCTCTGAATGTTTTTCTTGCAGGTCCAACGGGTGTTGGGAAAACCGTTTCTGCAAAATTTGTGTTAAAACAATTAGAAGAAAATTTTGACAGATCAAAAAGTTTGTATTTGAATTGTTTTGAATTTAGTTCTAGGGCTGCTATTTTAAACGCGATTGCGAATTTTGCAGGTGCGGCTCTGCCGCGAAGGGGTTTGGCTACGGATGAAATTTTTACAAAAATGCTCGAGTCATTGAAAAAGTGCGGTTTCGTTCCAATAATAATTCTGGATGAGGTTGACCAGCTTCTTATTTCTGAAATAAATTCAAAACTGCTTTATGATTTACTTAGAATTGTAGAATATGGTAAACAAAGTATCGGCGTTGTAATGATTTCCAATGATGTTTCTTTAACTTCAAAACTTGATTCTCGAATAAAAAGTTCATTAGCCGAACAAACAATTATTTTTAATCCTTATACTCCTGAACAGTTAAAAGCAATTCTTTCTGAAAGAGCGGCTCTTGCTTTTTTGGGCGGGGCTTATGACAAGGATGTTGTTAATGTTGCTGCTGCCCATGCAGCAAAACTTGGAGGCGACTGCAGAGTTGCAATAGAATCATTATTGAAAGCGGGCAGAATTGCTGAGAGAGAAAATTCTGGAAAGGTTTCTCTTGATAATTTACAGCAGGCTTTTGGATCTGTTGATGCTGCTTCGCTGATTAAAGGGGTTCCGCATCTGAATTCTGATGAACTGGCTTTGGTGAAAATAATCTCTGAAAATCAACCCATTAATTCAGGAAAAATTTACGAAATTTATTCAAAAAACAAAGATGCTGTTTTGAAGGAGCGAAGGTTAAGAGACACTCTTTCAAATTTGGAGAAAAAGAATTTCATTTCCTCAAAACAACTAAAACTAGGCAATAAAGGCATTACAAAGGAATATTCTTCAAGTATTCCGCAGCAGTTTTTGCAGGGTTAATTTGCTTATTATTATATTCATTTCCTACTTTTCTTTATTCTATGTCAGAACTCTGGACTGAAAAATTTAATCCAAAAACAACAGATACTTTTATAGGTAATTCTGATATTGTTACAAGTTCTGTTGATTGGGTCAAAAAGTGGCAGAATAACGAAAACCAGCCTCCTTTACTTTTATGGGGACAGACAGGTTCAGGAAAAACATCTCTTGCTTATTTATTGGCTAAACAATTCAATTGGAATGTTGTTGAATTAAATAATTCTGATCTTCGTTCTAAGGAT
The DNA here is from genome assembly GCA_024653905.1 of archaeon. Lineage (GTDB taxonomy): Archaea > Iainarchaeota > Iainarchaeia > Iainarchaeales > Iainarchaeaceae > UBA493. Next base: position 24,318 of record JANLGZ010000070.1, on the reverse strand, counting down.
GTTATTGAAAGGGTTGTGGGCGCGGCTACTCAAAATGCTTCTTTTTTTGGCTCAAGAAGAATGATTTTGATTGATGAGGTTGATGCTTTAACAAGAACCGACAGGGGCGGAGCTGCGGCAATTGCATCAATAATTAAAACCGCTAAAAATCCTGTAATATTAACTGCCAATGATATTTTTTCCAACAAAAACATTTCTGCTTTAAGATTTATCTGCAAAGCATTTGAGTTTAAAAAAATAAATTATCTTTCAATGGCAAAAAGATTAAGGGAAATTCTTGATGAGGAGAAAATTTCTTTTGATGAGGAAGCAATTAAAGAACTTGCAAAAAATGCCAACGGAGACATGAGGTCTGCTTTGCTTGATATTCAGATTCTCGCTTTGGATAAAAACATTTCAATGGAAGATGTTGACTCTTTAGGTTCAAGGGATAGACAGCAAAAAATATTTACTGTTATGAAAGCTATTTTCAAAGGAACTGATTTTTCTGAAATAAGAAATGCTAGAACAAAAACTGATTTGAGCAATGATATGCTTTTTCGTTGGGTGGAAGAAAACATTCCAAGGCAGTATAAAGATAAAGACACAATCGCACTTGCTTTCAATCGCCTTTCAAGAGCGGATGTTTTTAACGGCAGAATATTTAACAGGCAACATTGGGGTTTTTTGAGGTATAGTTCTGCTCTTGCTTCTGAAGGAGTTGGCCTTGCAAAGAAAGAAGTTTCTCATGATTTTGTTGCCTATCAGTTTCCTGGTTTGCTTTCAATGCTTTCTCGAACATCAGGAATAAGAGCCATGAAAAAAAGCATGGGGAAAAAAATTGGTTCTAAGATGCATTCTTCTTCCAGAGCTGTTATTTCAAAAGATCTTCCTTTTTTGCAAATGATTTTCCAGAACAGAGAAAAAGCTGTAAGCTTAACTGCTTTGTTTGAATTGGATGAAAAGGAAGTTGCGTTTTTGTTAAACACAAAATCCGATACAAAAAAAGTGAAAACTATCATAAGTGACGCTCAGGAAATTAGAGAAGAATCAGCCAAACCTAAAAGATTTTTTAATCAGCCGGTTCTCGAAACACAAATTCCAGATTTAGATTCAGAAATAGATTCAAAACTTGAGTTAAAAGAAGAACCTGAAGAAGAACACGGTGCAAAACAAACAACTTTATTCTAACGAATTAACTCTAATTCTATTACTATTGTTTTAGTATCCAGTCCAAAGTTACTCAATACCTGCTTGTGTATTTCCCCAATGAAACCTTTTCCTTTGGGTGTTTTTATTTCTCCGGATTTTCCGTTTTCAAGAAAACCTAATTTTGTTTCTTTCAGAGAATACTCAATGCCTAAGTTGTTGCAGATCGCATTCAGTATTGATTTTGCAAGCGTAAAATTTGCACGCGAATCAGAAATAACTATTCCTAAATTATAACTCTGGTCAACTCCTTCTTCTTTTTTTGCATCAATTGAAAGAACAGTTCCGATTTCAAAAATCCTTTGCGGATATTCAGCGTGTTTATTTTTTGATAAAAAGTCAAGCAGTTCAGGCATAAGTTTTTTCCTCATTACTTCCCAATTGCTGGAAACTGGATTGGATATTTCCACCAAATCTTCTTTTGAAAGAATTCTGCTGGTTTGTTTTTCTTTTGAGGTTAAATTGAATGTAAGTACTTCCTGTAAACCTAATCCTGCACAAACATCCCTTGCTTTATCAAGATAAATTCTTTGCGGAAGTTCTTCTCCTGTAACATTCATCTCGATTTTTTTAGGTTCAATATTATTGTAACCATAACCAATAATGATATCTTCCACTACATCAATCGGGTGAAGAATATCTTTCCTGTAAGAAGGATATTCAACCTCAAGTTTCTTTCCTTTTGCTTTTACATTATACCTTGCTTTTTCCAGAAGTAAAATTATTTGTTTATCTGTTAAATTCAAATCCGAGATTTTCCTCACATAAGCAGGGTCAAGAATAATTTTCTCTGTACTAAAATCAGGAGTGACAATTTTTTTACCGTTCGAATCCAGTATAGTTACGCTTTCAATTTTTCCGCCCCTATCCGCAAGAGCCATTACCATTACATGTAATCCTGTGAGTATTGTTTCAATCTGAAAACCACTGACTTCTATGAATAAGTTTTTTGTTGCTTCTGTTACTTTTCCGGAATAATTTGAGTTAATCACAGGAGGCATTGAGAGAACGTTTCCTTCAGAGTCCTCAAATATAGGGTAAAGTTTTTTTCCTTTCAATAAATGTGCATATTCTTTTCCTTTTGGGTGTGTTTCTAATATTTCCTCCAAATCCATTTCTGCTTTGTATTCAAGGGGGGTGAATTTTTTCTTTTTTGGATCCGCGCCGTAATACCTTATATTTCCCTTTATTTTATCATAATCATAAATTCCTGTTGCTGATTCTTTTCTTTTTCTTCCATGGGTTCCGTCGACCTTTTCCTGCAACTGCACTAACTGTTTGATTAATTCACCTGTTATTTTTATTCCTTTAACAACTGCAGCAACAGTATAAGGTCTTGTTTCTTTCACACTTTTTTCTATAGAAACAATAAGATTTGATTTTCCGATTTTATATTTCAGAATTCCTTTTTCCAGGCCAAGCCTTGCCCGTATTTCGCGTGCGATTCCTTCAGCGCTCCATAAATCCGGTCTGTTGGTTTCTTTAACATCAATTGTAAGTACATCTCCTTCAATTTTATCAATTTCTCCTTTAATGAACATTAATGCTTCATCAAGTTCTTTAGCACTGAACTTTTTTCCGATAAGGTTTTCTAAATCTTTTTTGCTTGTTTCTATTGTTGGCATTTACTTTCGCCTCTCTGTGTTGTGTGGCTGTATTCGCCTCATTGCTGTGTGGTGTTGCTGTAAAATTATTCTTGCATTTTCGAATTGTTTCTCAAGAGCTATTGCTTCTCTTTTGAGTGTTATAAATTTTTTTCTGGATTGTGCCAGTTTTTCTCTGAATTGTTTCAGTTCTTCCTGCAGCGCAATTTCCTCTCCTTCATCTCCAAGTCCTTTGCGTCTGAGTTTACGTCTGAGCTGTTGTAGTCTCGCTCTATACCTTTGCATTTCTTCGTGAATAGGCGCCATTTTTATGTTGACCCTAGTAATGTTTTCTTCGTAGGAAGTGACTACGTTGTTTAAAGCATCTATCATTTTGCTTGGGGTAATTGTTGGCATTATTTTTCACCCTCTCTAGGAAACCCTTTTTTTAGATGTGCTAAAAGATTTTCTTTTATTTCTATCCATCTTTTGATATTGCGGGAAATAACTTCAAGCTTATGCTGTATTTTTCTTGTTTTTGCCGGTTCATCCTTTGCGGCTTGTAGTTGTCTATATTCTTCTGTTCTTTGCTGATTACTTTCTGTTATTTGAGCATTTACTATTCCGAGTCTCCTTTGTGTTTCCTGAAGCGTGCGTGGCAAACGATAGTTTATCTTTTTAGAAGTAGTTGGTTCTCTATGCATTAGTCAATCACCATTTTTGATTTTCTTAACCAAGTTAAATCATCAGAAAATAAGTGCCTTATGTCCTTGATTCCGAGTTTGAACATTGCAAGCCTATCAACACCCATTCCCCAGGCTAATACTGGTTCTTTGATTCCAAGTGATTCTGTTATTTCTGGTCTGAAAATTCCTGCCCCTGCAAATTCAACCCACCCTAAATCAGGATGCTTTGCAGATAGTTGTACGCTTGGTTCTGTAAAAGGATAATAATCCGGGAAAAACCTTACATCTGTTGCTCCTGCAATTTCAACTGCAAAATCTTTCAAAATCCCAAGGAGGTTTCTGAAACTCAATCCTTCCCCAACAATAAAACCATCTAATTGATTAAATTCAATTAAGTGAGTTGCGTCCAAAACATCAGGCCTGAAGCACCTATTAATCACAAAATATTTTCGCGGAAATTCAACTCCTTCAATCATCTGTCTTGCATCAGCCGCGGTTCCATGGGCGGTTGGCATTAATTTGGATGCGATTTCCGGATTCCAGCTGTAACCCCATCCTTTTGAAATTGTTTTTCCGCCGTGCTCATGCGCATTTTTTATCGCATTTACTTTTTCCTGATTAGGGAGCTTTCCGATTTTAGGATTTTTTAACTGATAAGTATCAGTCCATGTTCTGGCAGGATGATTCTGTGGCTGGAACAAAACATCAAAATTGTAAAATTCCTGATTAACTAATCGTTCAGGCATTTCTTTGAAACCCAAAGTAACCAGTTTTTTTCTGATGTTATTCAGAAACTGAATGTATGGTTGTTTTTTTCCAATAAATAATTCAGGGACTTTTTCATGAATATTGTAGCTTCTTTCTTCTGAGAATTCTTTTGAGTTAAGTGCAGTGCTTCCTTCTTTTGTAATTGAAACTTTTCGGGTTATTTCTTCCTTTTCCTCAACCAACCCGCGTGAAGCCAATTCTTTGCTTATTTGTGAATCTGCTTTTTTGCCTTGTGAAATTTTTTCGAGTTCTTTTTTTTCTTCACTTTCAAAACCCTTGCTTATTCCTGTTAATTCAAGCATTGGTTTTTCTTTTTTAGAAATAATAACGAAATTTTTTCTTTTGTTCAAACCCAAAGCAACATTAAATTCCTGTTGGGATAATTTTGCCTTTTGTATTGTGTCATCAAAACTTGTTTCTTCTTCCTCTGAAAGAACATCTAACATTCTCTGTTCAGGCAGACCATTTTCTAAAGCATTTTTTCCTTCCTTGGTTAAACCTGCTTTGATTGTTTTCACAGGGGTTATTTTTGCGAGTTCTTTTTGTTCTAACCAGTTAACTGCCCTTCTTGCAGAATCAATATTAATGCCTGATTCTTTGCTTATTTCAGAAATTTCCTTTTCCTCATTTGAGAGGACTTTAAGGGTTTTCTTTTCAATCTCGCTTAATGACCTTATTTTGGCTTTTAGATCCATTGTACCACAGCACTATAATATATCATTAGTATTAAAAGTATTGGATAGTAACCTATTTAGAGGTTGTTTTTGGCATGATTTATATTCTTGATTCTCCCGCACTTCTTAACGATGAAAATTTCTCTTTTGAAAATGGAAACAAATATTTCATTACTTCTAATGTTTTTAATGAATTAAAAGATTTCAGAAGCAAATCCCTTGCGGAAAATGCCGAAAATCAAGGATTATTAACAATTCAGGATCCTTGTCCTTTATCTGTTCAGATTACCAATCAGAAATGTGCAGAATCAGGAACAAAAATAAGTGACACAGATATTTCTGTTATTGCCCTTGCAATTGAGTTTCGGGAAAGGAAAACAAAGTTTGTTGTCATTACTGATGATTATAGTATACAAAACATTCTGAAAAAACTTAAAATAAATTTCCGCGGAGTTATTCAAGGAGAAATAAAAAAGCACCGCTCTTTTAAGAATTAATCCAGTTCAACATCGATTTCTTCTTCTTTTCTTGTTTTCATTTCTGAATGTTTAACCAAATATGTTTCAATTTTTTCTTCTAGCTCATTTCTTTTAATGTAAGCAAATACAAGAAGCACAATCAATATCGGTGCAAGTATTACATAAATTCCAGAAAGTCCCTGTATGAGTTCTCCGCTTGTTGGGGCTATCGGTTTCATGACTCTGTATTCAATGGAAATTGAATTACTCCGAATTCCGCTTAGAATAATTGTGTTTCCTGAAACCACTGCTTTTTCAGGAAGTTTTGAAGTGTCAATTTCAGAATTTTGAGGTATGTTTATTCTGACGGTATTATTTTCAGGAATAACTATTATGCTTGTGTCCAAAAAGATTGCCAATTGTTTATTGTTTATTATAAAAAAATCAGATCTTTGTTCTTCTGATGTTAAAGTTGCAAATCTTTCGCGCAAACTATATTCGAATGTTAGCCTGTTTGCCTCATTATTAAAACTGATTTTTATCGGGGGTGTAGGGCTTATTTCAGTAATGTTTTGTGCAAACCTTGGGTAAAAAAAATCGTAGTCTGCCTGCCATGCCTGCAGGCTTGATGAGTTTTCAATTGTTTTATTGGCAAAATCCGCTTCTTCAAAAGGGCTGATGAACTGTAAATCATAGTTTTCCACTATGTTTGCAAATCCTTGATTATCAACTGCAATATTGATTGTTAACTGATTTATTTCAACCGCATTAACGCTAAGTGAAAGAAAAAGCAAAGCCAGGATTAAAATAATTCTTTTCATGATTCATATACTATTGTTTAATTATTAAATAAACTTTTTCATTTGTAAGTTTTTTGCCTAATTGCAGATTTTTACTTTAATTGTGTTAATAAGTGAAATTAAGATGGTGGTTTAATATACTCCGCTCGCTTTTCTTTTATAGTGATCAAATGAAAATTCAATACCTCTGGCATTCTTTTTTTAAAATTTCTTTTACAGGAGTTAACATTCTTGTTGACCCGTTCATCAACGCACCTGATGAAGGAACTTTTAAAATGAATATGAAATGCCCCGTTAATGTTGACCAGCTGAAAAATATCGGATTAATTTTTATAAGCAATGAACATTTTGATCATTTTGATAAAAAAGTTGTTGAATTAATTGCAACCAGAGATCATGCTTCGGTTATTGGTCATGAATCAATATTGAGTGATTTGAATATTCCGCCTAGTCTGAAAAATAATGTGAAGATTGGAGACAAATTAAGTTTACGCGGGGTTGATATTGAGGTTAGGAGCGCCCATTACCCTAATGCATTTTATCCTTTGAGTTTTTGTTTTACAAAAGATAAGGAAAAAATTTTCTTTGCAGGAAACACATCATTAACTGATTCATTTAATGACATTGATTGTGATGTTGCAATTCTTCCTATTGGAGGAAGTTCCACAATGGATGTTATTGATGCGGTTCGTGCTGCGAAAACAATGAAACCCAAATATGCTATTCCGATGCATTACAATTCTTTTGATTCAATAATAGCGGATCCGCAGGAATTCAAAGCAAGAATTGATAAAAGCATTCTGAAAACAATTCCTGTTATTTTAAAACCGGGTCAAAGTTTCAAAACCCCTTGACAAACAAAGTATTCTACTTAATTCAAATTGGAAATTGTTTCAGAAATTACATTGGAAACAATTCATCAAGAATAGAATCTGCTTCTTCTAAATCAGCTTTTGTGGCAACATCCACACACATCCCAATACAATTTCGGAATTCCATATTTTTTCCTTTTTTCATATAAATTTTAATAGAATCCACTAATTCATATTCATTCCTTTCTGATAATTGTGTTTCTCTTATTGCTTCAAAAAAATCTTTCGAAAAACGATAAACTCCCGCATTGATAAGATTACTTGGTTCTTTTCCTGGTGCTGGTTTTTCAATAATATCAATTATTTTTTGACCTTCAGTTTTCAGAACACCGTATCTCCATGGGTCTTTGACTTTTCTTGCTAAAAGAACTCCGTCTGCTTTATCAAATTCATCCGTCTTAATCAAAGCTTGGTAATTTTGCGAACCAACAATCACATCCGCATTAGTAATCAAAAATTTCCCATCAATATATTCTTCTACAAGACTAACCGCATGTGCTGTTCCTTTTGGTTCTTCTTGAACAAAATAATTCAATTTCATTCCTTCAAATTCAGGTCCAAAGTGTTCTTCGATAACATCTTTTTTATAACCAACAACCAAATGACATTCTTCAATTCCTGCTTTTTTCAAATTAACAAGAACATGTTCCATCATTGGCTTTCCTTTCAGTTCAGCCATGCACTTAGGTATCTCATCAGTAATAGGTCTTAACCTAACCCCTTTGCCTGCAGCAATAATAACCGCTTTCATGCACTCTAAATAAGTAATTAAAGAATATATTTGTTGCTGTGGAAGGGAGATGGAATTAGAATGGTGTTGGAGTTCTTTTTTTTACTGGTTTTTATTGTAGTTCTTTGAGTTTTTTGTTTTGTGCTAGTTTGATTAGTGCTTGTGTGCAGTGTTTTTCTGCTTGTTTGTCGGTTATTTGTAGTGTGGCTGTGGCTTCTGGGTTGGCTTCTTTTAAAGTTGTCACAGCTCGTAGAAATTTTTTAGTCTTTCTTTTGTTTCACGGAGCTTTTCCATGTTTACCTTATCCGGTCGCGCAAGAATTTTTTGCTTTGAAATAGTAATCGGAAAATCAACTCTTATTGTACTGTCCTTTCTGAGTGCTTTTTTTATAGTGGATTCGTTTGTGAGATTGACAGTGTATTGCAAAGACTTTGCTTTGGACGTGACTTTGAGCACTACAACATCATTTGATGCTTTGTTATAAGCAGTGTTGCTGATGATAAGTGCTAGCCTTCTTTTCTTTTCATCCTGTTCGGCAAACATTATGTCCGCCACTACAAGTTCACCCTGTTCAATAATCGATGAGTTCATCAGCATCATCCCAGTCTTCCAGTGCATGCTTTAAAGCATATTTTCTCCACTCGTCCTTTTCCGATTCTAGCAAAGCCGCTTTCTTTTCGATAGCCTGCCTTGCGACTTCAGTCCACTTTATTTCAGGGTGCCTTTTTATTACTGCATGGGTTTTTTCCTTAACCGCCAGCGTCATATTAACCATTAAAATCACCTTATTTAAGTAATATAAGTAAACTATTTTTATGCTTTTCTTTCCGGCAGAATTATTCTAAAATCGTCTGTCTTCAACGTGTTCTTTGAATATCTGCTTTAGCTTTGAAATAATTTAATTTCAAAGTTCGATTTCCATTAAATCTTTTGCTACTTCTACATTCGGAAAAGCTGTTCTTGCTTCGTGTTCAAATTTTTCGTTTTCTTTATGCCTTGCACTCAAATGGAATAAAATTAGTTTTTTTGCATTTGTTTCTTTAGCAACTTCTCCAGCTTGCAGAGCGGTTGAATGCATTGTTTCTTTGGCGCGTTCTTTCATTTGATCCAAAAATGAAGATTCGTGAATTAAAATATCAGAATTCTCTATTGCTTTGTAATAATTTTTTGAAGGAAGTGTATCAAAAATCAGTGAAATTTTCCTTCCAGGCTTTGCCTTACTTACATCCAGAACATCTTCCGGGTTAATTGTTTTTCCATCAACTTTCACTTTTTTTCCTTTCTGCAAATCACTAAACAAAGGCCCAATTGGAACTCCAAGCTTAATTGCTTTTTGCCTGTTAAATTCTCCTTCCTTATCTTTTTCTTTAAATATGTAACCAAAGCATTCAATTTCATGATTAAGTGGTGTTGCTGTAATCGAAAACTTTTCTTCTTTCAGAATTATTCCTTTCTTAACCTCTACAGTTTTAACATCAAATCCAGGGGTCAGCATTGCAATTTTCAGCATTGAATCAACCTTTTCCTCTATCCCTTTAGGACCATAAATTGTTATTGGCCAGTCTCTTCCGTGAATGTTCATTGTTGCAAGTAAACCGCTTAAACCAAGAATGTGGTCTGCGTGGAAATGTGAAATAAAAACATGGTTTATTTTCAAATAACTTACTTTTGATTTCATCATTTGCCTTTGTGTTCCTTCAGGAATATCAAAAAGCAGCCATTCTCCTTCAAAGCGTATCACTACGCTGTTTAATCCGCGGTTCTTTGTGGGTGTTGAGGCACTAGTACCTAAAAAAACTATTTTTGCTTTATCACTCATGGTTAATCAGTTTAGATTGTTCTAGCAAACTATTTAATTCATTCTCTTTTATATATACTATAATATGGCTGACTTACTTAAACTAAAATCAACAAAAGAAGTTCAAGTTCCTAAATTATTGTTAGATCAGATTATAGGCCAGGAAAAAACAGTTGAATTAATCAGAAAAGCGGCAGTTCAGAAGAGAAATGTTTTGCTTATTGGAATTCCTGGGACTGGAAAGTCAATGCTTGCAAAAGCAATGTCAGAAATAATGCCTTTGCAAAGACTTGTTGATGTTCTTATTTATCCTAATGAAGAAGACCAAAATAATCCAAAAGTAAGAGTTGTAAAAGCAGGTCATGGAAAAAAAGTTTTGGAACAATCAAGACTTGAAAATAAAGCACAGGAAGACAACATGCGTTTGCTTGGAATGATTCTTCCTTTGGGCTGGTTTATTTTGAGTTATGTTGTTTGGACTTTAGGTTTTATGCCTGATGTTGTTTATGCTGCAACATTAATTCTTGGTGGATTTTTGATGATTGGTTTTGCTTTGGGTGCACAGGTTAAAATGAAATCTGGGGCAATTACTCCAAAACTTTTGATTAATAATGCTACAAAAAAGATTGCTCCTTTTTTTGAAGCAACAGGTGCAAGAGCTGGTGCTCTTTTAGGTGATGTTCGCCACGACCCATTGCAAAGCGGCGGCCTTGGAACTCCTGCGCATTTAAGGGTTGAACCTGGAATGATTCACAAGGCTTCTGGCGGTGTTTTGTTTGTGGATGAAATTGCAACTCTTTCAATGAAATCCCAGCAGGAACTCTTAACAGCAATGCAGGAAAAAAAATATTCTATTACTGGTCAGTCTGAAATGTCTTCTGGTGCTATGACTCGAACAGATCCAATTCCTTGTGATTTTGTTTTAGTTGCAGCAGGAAATTATAAGGATTTAGAAAAAGTTCATCCTGCATTGAGAAGCAGAATTAGAGGTTATGGTTATGAAGCTTATATGAATATTGAAATGAATGATACTGAGGATAATAGGAATAAAATTGTGCAGTTTATTGCGCAGGAAGTTATTAATGATCGCAAGATTCCGCACTTTGCAATGGATGCGGTTAATGAAATTATTTTTGAGGCAAGAAGACGTGCTGGAAAAAAGAATAAGTTAACTCTTAAACTTCGTGATCTTGGCGGGTTGATAAGAGCTGCGGGAGATCTTTCTATTGAAAAAAATCATGCTCTTGTTACTGCTCAGGATGTTATTGAAGCGAAAGTATCAGCAAGAACTCTTGAACAACAAATGGTTCAAAAGATAATTGAGGATAAAAAAGATTATGATGTTTATCATTTTGAAGGAAGTGCTATTGGCAGGGTTAATGGTTTAGCTGTTATGGCTGATGGGGATGCAGGTTTGATTATGCCTATTGAAGCAGAAATTGCGCCTGCACAATCAAGTGCTGAGGGAAAAATTATTGCAACTGGAAAACTTGGAGAAATTGCAAGAGAAGCTGTGCAGAATGTTTCAGCTATAATAAAGAAACTTTCAGGAAAGGATATTTTCAAGCACGATTTACACATTCAGTTTTTGCAGTCTTATAGTGGGGTTGAAGGGGATTCAGCATCTGTGAGTGTTGCTACTGCTGTTGTTTCTGCTTTGGAAAGAATTCCAATAAAGCAAAATCTTGCAATGACAGGTTCATTAAGTGTAAGAGGTGAAGTCATGCCTGTTGGGGGTATTACTTCTAAAATTACTGCTGCGGTTGATGCTGGTTTTAAGGAAGTAATAATTCCTTATTCGAACCTTGCTGATGTTGTTTTGTCAGAGGAACGATTGAAAAAAGTTAAAATTATTCCCGTGAAAAATCTTTCAGAAGTTCTTGAGCATGCATTTGTTAAAGGTGCAGAAAAAACCAAGTTACTAACAAGTTTGAAAAAATTAATGAAATTGAATTTAACCAAAGTTTTGAAAGAAACAAAAACTGCTAATTAAGTTTTTTTATTTAAAAAATTAGTTCAGTATTACTCTTCCTTCGCTTAAAATAAATTGTCCTTCTTTTATATTCATTGTTTTGTTTGTTTTCTTATTGGTAAAAGTAATGCTGTCTTTTCTTTTGATTGATTCAACAGCCCCAATCCACTTTTCATCTTTGCTATATACTGGCAGACCAATTAATAGTTCGGTTATTTTTTTCCTTAAATCAAGCACTTGTGATATTTTGTAAGTTATTACGCCGAATACAAAGCTTGCTAATACATTTGAACTGAACCATGCAAGATCAGCGTATGGTGCTCCAACTATTACTTGTCTTGTTGCATCCATAATAAACCAAAGTATGAATACTGCAGCTCCTGTTACAAAGTATTTTCTGATGAGGTATGCTTTTTTGAGTTGTATTGCATCAACACTTTTTCCAACTACAAATGAAATCGAACTTAAAACTAAAAATAAAAGTATTTGCCCAACCGCTCCCGAAGCTCTTGTGAAAACATTACTTCCTAGAGTATTGAATTCTGTAAATGCTGCCCATGAACCAATTATGAATAACAAAATCGTCATCAAGTAAAAAGGAAAACTTACTCTTTGTAATGACATGCTTTTGGTTACTGTGTAAATTGCTCCTGCAATTTTGTCTTCTAATCCAGTTCCTTTCAAAATTAAATAAGAACCAACAACAATCAGCATACTTTGGAAAAATAATTTTTCAGCCCCTGCAAACGCTAAAATTCCCCAAAGCAGTACAACAATTCCAGGAACTAAAATGAAAGCTCTTGTAAAATCAGGGTCTTTCAAAACCTGTTTTATTGTGTAATAAGTTGATTCAACCTCTGATGCCTGCTTTACAATAATTGTTTCTTTTGAAACTATCGGAACTCTTCCCTGAATGATTGGAATAACCTGATCATCTTCAGCACCATCAGTAACAAGAACAACACCTGTTGCGGGAAACTTATCAAGTACCTCATCAAGCTGTTGAACAATTTTGTGGTCTGATTCAAAACCTGTTTTTCCATATCCTGTTAGTATAGCAACTTGTGCATTTGAATGGTTTTTTACTTCATCAAATTTTTTCACAGCCCCAAAAATACTGTTTGAATCAGAATCTGTAGGATCATTAAGCGCGAGTTTTGCTGCTGCTTTTATACAATCAGATCTGCCTAATATTGGTCCATTTATGCCTACTTTTTTTCCAAGATCGTTGTCTCGGTCAACGCATAATACCAATAAACTCTCGTTTTTTATCATTTGATCATCACTTATGTATTTAAATGAATTAATTGTATATAACCTTATATATAAAAGAGAATTAAATAGGGTTTAGTGATCATAATTGCCGTCAGACAACGTGAAATTCTTTGTTTTCATAATATTGTTCATTTTTGCTGTAACAGTGCTTTTTGTACTTATTAATAATTTCCAGTTTATTGCGGATAATGCTTTGTGGATAATTCCTATACTTATAATACTTTTTTTGTTCGCAAGGTTTGATTACCTGCTTACTCTGAAAGATTATGAAAGAGCTGTTGTATTTAGGTTTGGAAAAGTCAAAAGAGTTGCTGGGCCTGGCTGGGCAGTAATTATCCCTCCTCTTGAAAGTGCGGTTATTGTGGATACCAGAACAAGAACAATAGATATTCCAAAACAGGACATTGTAACCGAGGATAATGTAGAGGTTACTATTGATGCGGTTGTTTATCTTAGGGTCAGAAAGGACAATGCATCTGTGATAAACAGTGTTATTGAGGTTGTGGATTATATCGAGGCTTCTGAACACTTTGTTATTGGTTTAATCAGGGATAAAGCCGGTTCTTTGACACTTGCGGAATTAATTTCAAGTATTGAAGAATTGAATAAGGATTTAAGAGTTGAGCTTGAAAGGCTTGCTCAAAAGTGGGGTATTCAAATTGAAGAGGTTGCAATAAAAGATATCCAGATTCCAAAAACAGTTATTAGTGCAATGCACGAACAAAAAGCAGCTGTGCAAAAAAAACTTGCTAGAATGGAAGGAGCAAAAGCTAAACAAGCAGAAATTGAAGCTGTAAAAGCAGCAACAATGGAACTGAATGATAAGTCTCTTGCTTATTATTATATTCAGGCTCTTGAAAAATTAGGAGAAGGCAAATCAACAAAATTCATTTTTCCAATGGAGCTTACAAAACTCGCGAGTTCACTTTCATCAAAAAACATGTCGCCTGAAGAACTTGAAGCTCTAATGAAACAATATGCGCCTGCAATAAAAGCATTTTTGAAAAAGAAGAACTAAATTTTCTCTTTCCTGATTTTATTAATCTTGTATCTAACCCCAGGAATATAAAGTATGAAGAAGAGTGCTGCGAATGCTATTATTCCTCCGAGGGCGGCATCAAAGTAGTTGAATATACTCGCTGTCTCAATGAATGCGCCTATGAACAGAGTTATTGTTGCTAATAATAGTAAAAGACAGGTATCAATTGCAACTATTCTTAGTTCGTGTGGTTGGAATGTTTTTTTGGAAATTGCAGCAGAAATAATTCCGCCTATTATTGCAGCAATAAAATAAGCCATTATTTCAGGAATTCCATGAGGCAGATAACCCAAGGCTCGTACGATTCCCGCATCAAGGCTTTTTGCAGTTATTTCCATTGCCAAAAATAATCCTATTACTGATGCGTTCCAGCCAAGAAGAAATATTGCTCCTGCTCCCCATATTAAAGAGAATATTATTGCCAGCACCATGACCCACGAATTGTTTACAAATATTAATTCAAAACATGAGCCAAAACTTTTGCTCTTTTCATTAAAGCATTCAGTTTCTCCGACTATTTTACCGGTTATTTTTCCATGGACTCTATATTGCTCTAAAAATACGTCTTGTTTTGCGGGCAGAAAACACCCAAAACTCGTGCAATTTTCATTATTATCGGGAAGAGCTACGCCCCAGAAAGTGTATGCTACAATCATTCCTATGAAAATCCAGCTGTAAATATGAATGACATTAAAATGGGTTGCTATAAATGCAAAAGGAATGTCTTTTTCATCAACTTCTTTGATTTCCTCTTTTTTGAACATATTATGCATCAGTGGCATAAAAACAATCGTTACAAAGGCTATTGTGAGTACAGCGCTACTGGAGGGAAATAGCTTATAGCTGACAAACATGGCTATTGTGGTCATTATGAAAGCAGTAAAAAACAGGGCTATTGGGTGTTTTTCAGCGAGATTTAAACTAGTGATAGATTCAAGTACCATGCCACTTCAATTAAATCATAGTAATTTATATACATTTCTAGAAGGAAGTTATTCTTAGAAAGAGCCTATTTTTTGAGGGATTTTTTGAAAAAAGATGATTTAGTTATACCAGGCGAATTTCTTGCATATGAAGAAGAATTCATGGCAGGGAACCATGCATTTGAGGACGATGAAGGAAGCGTTTATGCTGATTCAGTCGGAGTAAAAAAACTCGATTCTGATAATCATGAAGCTAGTGTTGAAAAGTTTTCAAGAAGTGTTAAACTTATTGAAAAAGGAAGTATTGTTTATGGAAGGGTTTCTTCTGTAAAAACAAATGCTGTTTTAGTAGAAGTAATTTCTGCTGAAAAAGACGGTGAAAACAGAACTGTTCATAACAGAAATGCTTCTCTTGCAATTTCAAATATTGCTGATGCTTATGTTGATTCCATTGACACGATGTATAGGGCAGGAGACATCATAAGGGCAAGAGTTTTAGATGTAACTTCTTACAACATAGAACTTGGTTCCAAAGAACCTGAATTTGGTGTTGTGAAAGCTTATGGAGTCAGGTCAAGAAAACCTTTGGTTTTGATTGATAATAAATTAAGAGATACAGTAACCGGAGACTCTGAGGAAAGAAAAATTTCAAGTTTGTATGCTTTGAGGTGAGATTGATGAAAATAGATGTAATAAAAAACGAAAAAGATTATGCCGAGTTTATTTTGGAAGGAGAAAAGCACAGTTTTCCTAATCTTTTGAAACAAAAACTTTTGGATAACTCTGCAGTTGAGTTTGTTTCATATCTTGTTGAACATCCAAATGACAAAAAAGCAAAATTTGTTTTGAAAACAAAAGGGAAAACTCCAAAGAAAGTTTTGGAAGATGCTTCAAAAGAAGTAGAGAAAGACCTTGATGAGTTTGAAAAAAACATTAAAAAAACAGTAAAGTAAAGGGAAACAACTTAAATAGTTTCACATTGATTTTTCTCTATGTTTAAGAAAATAAAAGAAAAACTAAAATGGTTAGATCCATTTACTTATATTGATTTTTTTCTGCTTCCAAAAATAAACGCACTTGATCAGAAACTCCAATGGGGGGTTTTCATTTCAAGTTACCTGATTCTTTCTTTATTGATTTCAATTGTATTTGGTTTCTCAATTACCATTGTAGGTCTTCTTGGGATAGTTTACATTTATCTTTTCTTTTTTGAAAAAGAAGAAGCAATTACTCTTTCAGTGTACCTTGTTTCTGCTTTCATATTTGCATTTGTTCTTTACAATTTTGTTTTGTCATTTTTGCTAGGCACCAACGCTCCATTAGTAATTGTTTTTTCCGGGTCCATGGAGCCGATTCTTTACAGAGGAGATATAGTAATTCTTACCGGTGCTGGTTCAATGCGATTGACTGAAGCAAATGTGGATTTTCCAATAAAAGATAAACTGCTCCGTGAATATGCTGTTATTGGAAAGCGCGTTAATAGTTCAGGGGTTAAAAGAGACGCTTCAATAAAAATTGGTTCTGATGAATTTGAGTTTGATGAAAAAGGACCAATAGTGGTTTACTTTTCTCCATTAAGAAAACAAGATATAATTCACAGGGCTGTTTTGAAAATCAATGCCCCTGATGGGCAATTTCTTTTAACCATGGGAGATAACAATAACCGGATGGATCAGGATTGTAGTTCTAGTGGGAATGATTGTATTGTACTTGCTCCTATTCCTGTGGAAAACCTCAGAGGAAAATACTTATTCCACCTGCCTTTAATAGGGCATATAAAACTCATTATTTTTGATGACCTTCCATGGGTTTTCAACTGTATAGGCTTATCCCAAAGAGGTAATGTTTCGCTTGATAAGTGCATAACCACATTTGAACCCTCTGAAAGAGCTATGCTTGCTGGCTTTGTGTGAATGCTTTTAACCCTTTGCCAAGGCAATTACTAAGTGATAAAATGGAATTGATATTCGATAATGCAGCGGTTTTCAAGAAATTTGTTGATGGGATAGCTGTGCTTGTGGATGAGGCAGAGTTCAAGATTGATGAAAATGGGTTAAGCTTGAAAGCTACTGATCCTTCTCAGATTTCTCTTGTTGATTTTCAGTTACCTAAAAAAGCTTTCAAAAAACTTGAAGTAAAAGAACCAACAAGTATTGGTGTTGACCTTAATTATTTGAATCAGGTTATGTCAAGAGCTAAAAGCACTGATTCTTTAGAACTTTCAATTTCAGGAGATAAGTCAAAATTAACTGTTGTTTTTTTGGGAAAATCAAAAAGAAGTTTTTCAATTCCGCTTTTGGATATTTCAATAGCTGATTTGCCTCTGCCAAAAATAGATTTTGATGCAGAAATAAAAATCAGGGCAGATGCTTTGGTGGATTCTTTTAAAGACGCTAATTTAATTTCTACTCATATTTTATTGCTTGTTGAAAATGATTCTTTTATTGTTAGAGCTAATTCAAGCAAAGGAAATTTAGAAAACATTTATAGTAATAAGGATGAGGCAGTTATTTCATTAAAAGCAAGTGATGAAACAAGAGCAATGTTTCCTTTAGATTATTTAGTTAGCGTAACCAAAGCAGCATCAGCTGATACTGAGGTAACAGTAAAACTCAAAACAAATGCACCAGTAGAAATTTCTTATTCAGTTGGAGAAGGAAAGTTAGTTTATTTCCTTGCTCCAAGAATTGAATCTGAGTAGTTAGTTCTTTTATCTGCTGTTTAGCCCAAATTTTAAAATCGGTTGGTATTTTATTAAATTGAGCTTTATCTTATTGTATGGATTTAGACATATTTATTTTTCTTTTTGGATTGAGTCTTTTCGTTGCTTTGATATTTATTCAAATCGTTTTAACTAAAAAACAAAAAGATGCTGTTGAAATATTGTATTCTCCGAAAAAAGGAATATATTTTGTTTTCATGAATCTTGTTTTTTCGGTTGTTGATGTAGGTGGGTTTCTTCAAAGCAACTCTTTTGAATTAGGATTTAATTTGAGTTATCAGATTATTTTTATTATTTTAAATCTTTTGTTGTTGGGGGTGATTTTTTGGATGTATAATTTATCTGAATACATTAAGACACAAAATGATTCACAGGTTCTCACTAAAAAAATGAGTTCCTCTTTGCGCAGAATTAGTGTTCTTGATCAGGTTTACTTAACAGTCACATTCCTGGTTTTCTTTATTGACATTAGATTGTTATTGCTGTACTTCAACATAGTATAAGTACATTAGTTAGTTCTTTTTCTCAATCTTAGAAATCTTCTTAATTCTATTAATGTGCCTTTTTTCTTTGCTTGGTTTTGCTTTCAAAAAAGCGCCGAGAATTTTTTTGGCTTTAACCAAATCATAAGTTCTTCCGCCTACACAAATCACATTAGCATCATTGTGTTGTCTTGCCATTTTTGCGGTGTAATTATCATATGGGTTTGCAGCTCTAATTCCCTTTATTTTGTTTGCGCTAATATTCATGCCGATTCCAGTTCCACAAACAAGCAAACCAAAAGAGCCCTTATCCTTAGCAACTTTTCGGGAAACTTTCTCAGCAATATCAGGATAATCAACTCTTTTCTTATCATGAGTGCCAAGATCTATAGTTTCAATACCTTTTTTAGCTAGGTATTTCTGCAGTGCTTCTTTGGTTTCATAGCCTGCATGGTCTGAACCTATATATATTTTCTTTATCATACTTTGGTTTAGATGCCAAAAAGATTTAAACCAATATAGTGCATCAATACATTTTAGGGGCTTAAAATGATTGAATTAAACAAGGTTGATTTTCTAAAATCTGGTATAGAGGCTATTGCTTCGTTTATTCCTGAGGGTAATTTCAGGTTTAATGATAAAGGGATTCATTTAAGGGCCATTGATCCAAGTCAGATAGTTTTGGTTGATTATTCAATTGACAAGAGTGTTTTTGATTCGTTTTCAATAGAACCTTCTTTTGTGGGTATAAACCTTACAGAGTTAAATAAAATTATTTCAAGGGCAATGCAGACTGATAAAATAATTATTGATTTGAATGATTCAGAATTCAAAATAGATTTCAAAGGAGAATTAGATCGTTCGTTTACTCTTCCTTTGATTGATGTTTCTGAGGAAGATTTGAAACTTCCTGAATCAGAATATGATGCGGTTGTTGAAATCAACGCAAAAATTTTGAAAGAAGCCCTGAAAGATACATCCTTATTCAGTTCAAGTATTGTGCTTAAAGTAGATAATGGAAAGTTTTTTTTGGAATCGCAAGGAACCGCAGGAAAGGTAAGGGCTGATTCTGCACATGCAAAAAAAGTAAAAGTAAAATCATCTGCAAAAGTAACATCAAAATATTCTCTGACTTATTTACAGAACATTGTTAAGGAAGCAGATCCCGAATCAATAATAAAACTGGAGCTTAAAAGCGATTCAGCAATGAAAGTAAGTTTCAGCATCGGGAAAAGTGAGATTAAATTTTACTTAGCTCACATGTTGTTGTGATTGAATGTTTTCTATTCCAGAATTAAGGTTTTCTCAAAAATACCCTTTTTCTGTTGCTGCAAAAAATGTTATTGCGCAATCAGATTTTACTCTTGAAAATGTTCCTGAATCAGTTCTGAACAGAGCCAAAGCAATGGTGCACGCTGCTTTTACAGATCAGGAATACAGGCCTAATATACAAACTTCGCCTGAGCTTTTGAAAAATGAAATACTTGCATTTCCTGCATCAAAAATACTGGTTTCAATTATAGGCAGGTATGAACTTTACAGAAAATTTTCTGAATTGTTTTCAAATTCGATTTTTCGAAACTTGGAAGAGGAAAAAGACGGTGTTTTAATTGATCTTGCATCAGAACTCAATTTGAGGTTTTCTCTTTCTGATTCGCAGGATTTTTTTGTGGAGCTCAATCTTATAGATTATCTAAGGCCTAATTTAGAGGAAACGTTCATGAAACTTGTTAATCGTGAATTAAAGATGGGTAAAGTGTTTCTAACAAGGAACGATTTTGCAAGATTAATTTCAATCGTTGTTGGTCAGGGAATAAGAGATTCTCTTCCAGTTCCGCTCAAAGGAATTCCTAACTTTTTCAAATCTGCTGCTGAAAGCATCGAAACAGAATTTTCGCAAAGTGTAAGAAAGAAATTTTCCAAAACAGATTTTGGAAAAGTGTCTCCTGAATCTTTTCCGCCTTGTATGTCAAAACTTTATTCAGATTTGGTTCAAGGGGTTAATGTGAATCATTCAGGAAGATTTGCAATTGCAACTTTCCTTGCTTCTGTTGGGATGGAAGCAGGCAAAATAACTGATGTTTTTAGAAACGCGCCTAATTTTAACGAAAGTACAACAAGATATCAGGTTGAGCGAATTGCAGGGGTTAAAGGCAAAGGCTACAGTTCTCCGAGTTGTGATAAAATGAGGTCTTATAATTTGTGCGTTTCAAACTGTCCAGTTTCACACCCGATAATTTTCTATTCAAAAGAAATTTCAAAAACCAATTCTAAAATAAACTCTGAAGAAAATTTTAATAGTGCTGAAACAAATGCATAATTTTCTCACAAAAATTATTCCTGGAAGTTTTTTTTCACAAAATTAAAAATTATTTTCACACTTTCACAAAATTAAAAATTATTTTTATATTTTTTTTGTGAATTGCATTTTTTTTTGTCAAAAACATTGAATTTTTTGTGCAACAATACTTTTTTATATGTTAAAAAGTATTTAATAAACAAATTTAAGACAGAATTTTGCAAAAAATTTCTGTAAAAATTATTTAATTACAAAAAAAGGAGGTAAGGATTATGGCAGCAAGAAAAAAAACAGCAGCAAAGAAAACTGTAGCAAAAAGAAAACCTGCTAAAAGAAAAGCAGCAAAGAAAACTGTAGCTAAGAAAGCTCCAGCAAAGAAAAAACCTGCTAAAAGAAAAGCAGCAAAGAAAACTGTAGCTAAGAAAGCTCCAGCAAAGAGAAAAAAGAGGTAAATTTTTTTGATAGATAAAGGAATTGTTTTTGTGTGATTCCTTTACCTCTTTTCTTTTTCTTATATCTTTATTAATTGTTTTCAGCCCATCTCTTTAATGGGGGCTGAAACTTACTTACGCAGTATTCTAAAGGATTATTATAACTCTGTAGAGGTAACCACCGTTCCTGATATCCGCTCTCGAGAATTTGGATTCGGGGAATTTGGAAAAAAAATTTCCTCAAGGCACTTGACTTTTTCAGACAACAAACAGCTCAATTTTTTTCTAAGAGAAAGAACTCCTTTTTACATTTCATATTCAAATGCACATTATGAGTTTCCTGATCGCCGGCCAATGGAGAAAAAAATCCTTTTAGGTGCTGATATCATTTATGAATTTGATGCTGATGATATTGAAACAGAATGCAAACTTTCGCATGATTCTTGGGTGTGCAAATCATGTGATGCAAAAGGAAAAGGTAACCTTGAAAGATGTCCTGAATGCGGTTTTGGGGTTAAGGTTGAGGAATGGGTTTGTCCTGAATGTGTTGGTGAAACAAAAAAACAAACACAAACACTTTTGAAAATTCTTGAAGAAGATTTTTCTTTTAATGATGGAATTTCAATTAATTTTTCAGGTTCAAAAGGATTTCACACTCATATAAGGGGTGACAATATTCAGTCATTATCAAAAGCAGCAAGGCTTGAATTATTAGATTATATTACTGCAACAAATTTAGATTTGAAATCTCTTGGTTTTGTTTATTCTTCAAAGAAAGTTTTTCATTGCCCGAAAAAAAATGTGGCGATGGGCTGGTCAAAAAAATTATTAGATGGAATTGAAAATCTTCTTGATGAAGGGGATGTTTCTAAAATTTCTGCAATGGCTTCAAGGAATAAACACAATGTTACTGAAGGCACGGTTAAAAAATTATTAAAAGAAAAACAGAACATTATGAGTGGCATGGAACGTGGTTTTTTATTATCTTTACCTGGTTTTAAAGCAGATCGTTTTTGGGAATCAGTCTTAAAGTATATTGCTGAAGAAAAAATGCTTGGGGTTGACAGGCAGACCTCAATTGATATAAACAAAATAATTAGGGTGCCTAATACTATTCATGGTTCAACAGGGATGAACGCAATGGAATTATCAAGAGAAGAACTTCCTAGTTTTGATGCTTTGAAAGAAACAGTTGTGTTTTCTGGTGAAGAGGTAAGACTTATGAATGTAACCACCCCAAAGTTTTATATCAAAGGAAACTGGTTTGGACCTTTCACAAAAGAAGAGGTTTCTCTGCCAAAATATGTTGCATTTTATCTCTTATCAAGAGGCAATGCGGAATTGGGTGTTTAGAATGGAATTATCATATGATGAAATCAGAAGAATTCACAGATTAGAAAAAAATTCAGCAAAACTTGTTCAGGTTGAACAGGAATTTTTCAATTTTTTAAATGAGTTTATTTTCAAAGAAAAAAAAGAATACTTGGATTCTCTGAAAGATTTTTCTTCCACAAAATCCAGAGACTTTTCCAATTTAAAAAAAATGATCGAGGAAATATTCGCGCTTAGAGAAAAAAAACTTCTGAACATGGCGCTTGTTGCTTCAAGAACCAATGTTAGTGATGAGGATAATATGGCTACACAGGAAAAGAAACTTTTTAACGAAATTTTACGAGCACTAAAAAAACACAACGAAATTTTAGGTGATCTTTTCTCAGATAATGGCTCTACGCCTCAAAATAAGAAGGATTTAAATAACCTTTCAGTGGGGATTCTTTCAGACATCCCGAGTTTTGTGGGGGCTGATATGAAAGAATATGGGCCTTTCAAGAAAGGTTCGGTAGAAAAACTCCCAGTTAAAATCGCAAAACTTTTAACCGAAAGAAAACTTGCAGAGGTAAAACAATGAGTGAATTAATTCCAAAACCAAAAACCAAATTTTATAGATTAAAATGCCCTGGTTGTGGCAATGAACAGAATGTTTTCAGTGCAGCTTCATCAAAAGTAAGATGTTTAGTGTGCAACACTGAATTAGCAGCAACATCTGCCTCAAAAATTAAACTTAAAACAAAAATTCTGAAAGAACATGATTAGGTGATTGAGTGGAAGATTATCCGGAACATGGGGAAATAGTCATTGGGCGTATAACAAAAGTTCTTAATTACGGTGTATTCATGGAACTTTTGGAGTATGAAGGTATGCAGGGCTTTGTGCATATTTCTAATGTAAGTTCCAGCTGGATAAAAAACATCAGGGCTTTTGTAAAGGAGGGTCAGATAAGGGCTGGAAAAGTTACCGGTGTTGATCCGAGTAAAAATCAAATTGATTTGGCGCTTACAAAAGTTTCAGCAAGTCAGCAAAGAGTAAAAATAGAAGAATACAAACAGGGAAAAAGAACACAGAAACTTTTAGAGTTATTGGCAAAAGATGCGAAAGTAGATAGCCAAGTTGCATGGAATGAAATAGCTGAACCTTTGCTTGAAAAATATGACACTTTGTATGATGCGTTTCAGGCAATTCTTGCTAATGGGGATTCTATTCTGGAAAAAGTCCCAAAAAAATGGGCAAAACCTTTATTAGAAATGATTGAGAAAAACTTTGAACTGCCCACAAAAACTGTCCGCGGAAAAGTTATTCTTTCAATTCCTGGTTATGAAGGAATTGAATCAGTAAAAAAAGTGCTTTTGCAGGGTCAGAAAAAAGGCGGAAAAAAAGTTGAAATATTTTATCTCGGTTCCGGAAACTATTCCGTAAAGGCAACTTCTGTTGATTACAAGTCCGCTGAAAAAATTCTGAAAGATGTTTCTGACGAAATAGTTTCATCAACCAAATCTTTTGGCGGGAATGCAGAGTTTGTTAAGGCGGGAGCTAATTGACTTCAGTAATATTTATCAAAAAAAAGAAATTTAAGAACGCGGTGCTTTTCACAGGCCTTCCAGGAATAGGTTTGGTTGGGAAAATCTGTGTTGATTATATGCTTAAACAGTTCAAAGCTGAAAAGATTGCTGATGTTTATTCTGATTTTTTTCCTCCAAGTATTCAGACAACAAAAGGAATTGTTGATTTAATTAAAGATGAAATTTTTTACTTTTCTTATAAAGGTGAAGATTATTTATTTTTAGCAGGGCCTGTGCAGCCTATGCTTGATAATAAAGGTTCAATGAATGAACATTACGAATTTTCAAGAACAATAATAAATTCTTTGAAGGAAAACGGTTTGAAAGAAATTTGTACTTTAGCAGGGATAAATATTGGCGAAAAGAGAATGCATGTTGAACCAAGGGTTGTTGTTGCAGCAACTGATAAAAAAGTCCTTGAAGAATGGAAAAAAATAGGTGCAATTAATGATCGGCCTGTGGGAATGATTTCAGGAGCTGCTGGTTTACTAATAGGGCTTGGTAAAATGGAAGGAATAGAAGGTGTTTGCTTGATGGGTGAAACTAACGCAAGACTTGTTTATGGTGATCCAGGTGCGGCGAAAATAGTTTTGGAATTGCTGATTAAAAAATATGGTTTTAAAATTGAAATGAAAAGAATGGAAAAAGAAGCCAAAGAAATTGAAGAAGCCTTTGCTGCCTTAAGCCAGCAGTTAGAAGAACCTGAAGAAAAACCAACAGG
>JANLGZ010000063.1 GCA_024653905.1 archaeon | reverse complement strand
GGCAATAAAGGCATATCTGGAAGCACTCAAAAAAGACGGCAACCCTGTTCCAATTGAGATGGTGCAGGTAAGTGTCTAGGCTTGTTGCACTAAATTATGACAGGGTAGTGAGGGTGCTTTCCAAGATAGGCTATGAATCCCGCCACCAGAAAGGAAGCCACATCGTGATGCGCCTTGCCGACAAGCACAAATACTCTGCGATTTTTGGCAAAAGGAAAGCCGATTACATGATAACGGTGCCGGCGCACAAGCCAATAGGCAAGGGAATGGTCAGGACAATAATGAAGGAAGCCGGCCTTTCAGTTGACGAATTCAATGGACTGTTGTAAGAGGAAGAAAATCCGGAAAAAACAAAGAATTAAATAAGACAAACGTCTCATTATTTTTTTTATGAAACATCCAAAAAAAGATGTAATTATTAAATTAAAAAAAATCCTGAAAGAAAACCCTCATGGTTTGTGGGTGCGGGAAATTGCACGCAAAACAGGAATTGACAAGGCTACAGCCTCACGCTATCTGAGTTTTATGGAAGAAGTTGAATTTGTTTTCATGGGCAGAAACAAGATTTACAGGTTAAAGCAAAAGAAAAGTGAGGTTTAAATCATTTCTTCAAATGAATATTAGTGATAAAAAATGGATTACGATTACAAAGCTTTGGGATTCAAATGTGGTTTGGAAATACACCAACAATTAGATACAGGAAAACTTTTCTGCAGAACACCTTCACTTTTAAGGGACGACAAACCAGATTATACAATTGAAAGAAAACTAAGACCCGTTGTTTCAGAACTCGGAGAATTCGACAGGGCAGCATTGGAAGCATTCAAAAAAAAACTCACCTACATTTATGAGGGCTACAATGACACAATCTCCCTTGTTGAACTGGATGAAGAACCACCCCAGCCAATTGATGAAGATGCATTGAAAACAATTCTGGAAGTAGCACTAATTTCAGAAAGCAATATTTTAGACGAATTATTTCCTATGAGAAAACTTGTAATTGACGGTTCTAATACATCGGGTTTTCAAAGAACAATGCTTGTTGCAACAGGGGGTTCGATAAAACTTAAAAATAAAAATCTTGGAATTTTATCCATCGCAATTGAGGAAGATGCCGCAAGACCAATGGAAAAAACAGATGAGTATATTGTTTATCGTTTGGATAGATTAGGAATTCCACTTATAGAACTGGCAACTGCACCTGATATTTCAAATCCAGTGGAAGCAAAAGAAGCCGCTCTTGCAATAGGAAATTTAATGAGAATAACAGGAAAAGTGAAACGCGGTTTAGGAACAATAAGACAGGATTTGAACATTTCGATTAAAGAAGGAGCAAGAATTGAAATCAAAGGAGTGCAGGAACTCGCAATAATCGACGAATATGTGAGAAGAGAAGTGCAAAGGCAAATTAAACTTGTTGAAATCAAAAAAGAATTAGAAAAAAGAGGAGTAAAGAAAAGCACTTTGAAAGGAGAAACCAAAAACTTATCAAACTTATTTTCAAACACCAATTCAAAAGTAATTAAAAGTGCTTTAGAAAAGAAAAACGTTATTTTAGGTTTAAAGTTAGAAAACTTTGCGGGTTTAATAGGAAAAGAAATACAGCCAAACCGAAGATTCGGAACAGAGCTGGCTAATTATGTTAAGATAAAAACAGGATTGAAAGGAATATTTCATTCAGACGAAATGCCAAACTACGGGATTTCGGAAAAAGAAATAGAAGAAACTTCCAAAGCACTCGGATGCAAAAAAGATGACGCTTTTGTTCTTGTTTGTGCACATGAAGAAAAAGCAAAAACCGCATTGGAAATTGTTCACGAAAGATGTTTGCAGTGCCTGATTGGGGTTCCTGAAGAAACAAGAGGCGCAATAGATGAAGGAAACTCTGAATATTTAAGACCCCTTCCTGGAGCTGCAAGAATGTACCCTGAAACGGATTTAGAAAGCCTAATTGTTAATCCAAAAATATTGAAAGAAATTGAAAAACGGCTTCCTATGAGTGTTGCTGAAAGAGAAAAAACTTATTCAAAAATGGGACTGAATGAAAACCATATTAATGGATTAAAAACAAGCAATTATGCAAGGTTTTTTGAAAAAAAAGTAAAAGAAGGAATGGATGCAAAAAGACTCGCGGTATTTTTGCTTGAGGGACTTGTGGAAGCACGCAGGAATGGTGCCAGAATGGAAAATTTGAATGAAGAAATTCTGGAAGAATTCTTTAAACTTATCCATGAAGGAAAAATTACAAAGGAAGTACAGCTTGAGCTTTTGGTTGAAAAAAGCAAAAACCCGGCAGAACCACTTGAGAATCTTTTGAATACAATCGGCGCAACTGGTGCAGAAAAAGGCGAGGTTGAAAAAGTAGTGAAAAAGGTCATTGAAGCAAACAAAGAATTAGTTAAAGCAAAAGGCATGGGTGCTTTAGGCGCCTTAATGGGCGATGTAATGAAAGAACTTAAAGGAAAAGCTTCAGGAAAAGAAATTTCTGATGCACTAAAAAAAGAGCTTTCTAAATAGTGATAAAATGCCGAAAACAATTACTGAAACAAAAGTAAAAAAATTCTTCAAAAAAAGAAAAACTGATTCTCATAAAGGAGATAATGGCATTGTACTAGTTATTGGCGGTTCAACTGATTTAATCGGCGCACCCGCATTAGCCGGAATGTCCACCATGGCATGCCTCAGAACAGGAATTGATCTTTGTATAATAGCATCTCCGGAAAAAGCAGGATTGATAATTAACAGTTTTGCGCTTGATTTGATTGTAAAAAAATTTAAAGGAGATTTTTTCACAAAAAAACACTTGAAAAAAATCAATGAACTGGAAAAAAAAGCAGATTCGGTTTTAATCGGTCCGGGAATTGGCAAAGAAAAACAAACAAACGAGTTTGTAAAAGAGTTTGTGCAAAAAAATAGAAAACCATTAGTGATTGATGCTGATGCAATAAAAGCATGTGCAGGAATGAAATTCAACGGAGCAGTATTATTGACCCCGCATGAAAAGGAATTTGAAATTTTTTCAGGAAAAAAACTTTACGGAAAAAACATTAATGAAAAAATAAAACTAGTGAAAGAAACATCATTGAAACACAAATGCATTATTCTTCTCAAAGGAAAAACAGATATTATTTCTGACGGTAAAAAAACCACGCTGAACAAAACAGGAAACGCGGGAATGACTGTTGCAGGAACAGGAGATTCTTTGGCAGGACTATGCGTTGGCTTCAATGCACTTGGATTGGATTTGTTTCAGGCAGCAGAAGCAGGTGCTTTTGTAAACGGAAAAATCGGGGATTTGCTTTACAAAAAAATGGGATACTCATACATTGCATCTGATTTTGCAAAAGAAGTTCCATATTGGATTAAAAAACTATTAAATTAATTACAAAACTCTTGAACCAATCAGTAAAAATGAAACAGCAGTTGCAATAATTAAAACAAAAGCCATAAGCAAATCAACAGGAATTAAAACTATAATTGCTGACTGAGAATCTGAAAGATTGAATCTTGCCCTGACAAAATTATAAATAAGAACAATCGCATAAATTTTTGCAACAAACGCGGCAATCCAACCCACAACGGGAATTAACCATAATAAACCAACAACCAAAAAAACTGAAGCAAATAAAGTCAGTAAAGCTCCGTTAAAATCATTCATGGAACCTCTTTCTTTTCGGTATAAACCGCCAACCAAAAACATAATTGCCCCAAGAACATAAACAAAAATTATTTGAGTAATAAACATCAGCGGAATTGCCACTAATAATCCAATTACAAGAATTATCAAACCAATCAGAAGCGCTACTAAATCTTCACCTCCAACAAGACCTGAAACTATTCTAAAAATAATTACTTCAACTGAAAGCAAAATCATTACAATCAAATAAGGAACAGCAAAATTCAGCAAACCATCTTTTAGAGAAATATTATCATTGGCAATTGATTCAACAGACCTTTTTCCTAAAAATGTGTTCAGCAAAGTTTTGAGTTTTATCATTTAAATCAAATAGAACTCTACCCGCAACAATATTTAAAGCTTTTTAACATACTCTAATCATCATGTCAAAAAGACCAAAAGTAGTTGAAAAGCCATGGGGTAAGTTTGAAGAGTACTCAAATAATGAAAAAACAACCGTAAAAATTATTACTGTGAAAAAAGATGAAATCCTTTCCCTTCAAAGCCACAAGCACAGAAAAGAATTATGGGTTGCACTTGATGAAGGTTTAATTTCACAGGTTTCTGGAAGAAAGAAAAAACTCAAAAAAGGAGAAATCATTCTTGTTCCAAAAAAAGCAAAACACAGAATCATGGCAAAAGAAAATGCCCGCTTCCTGGAAATCTCATTCGGAAAATTCGATGAAAATGATATTGTGAGATATGAAGATAAATATGGGCGAATTAATAAATAAAATGAATTAATTCTTGCGTAGCTTGTGGCACCAGAATTAAGCTAATTGTGGTTCCAAAAACCGTGCTTATAAAAAGAAATCTTAACCCTCTCACAAAAGAAGTTTTATAAATAGCTAAAAATAGCAGATAATAAAAAATAAACAATAAAAGAACCCCTAAATTTCCTGAAACAAATTCAATAAAAAAATATAAAAAAAATAATTTCCCTAATGTGAAAAAAAACGCCCTGTCAATTCTGGCTCTTGGATTCCCCATTGAGGCAGTTAAAAACGCATTTACAATTGTCCCTAAAAACAAGGTTGCTAAAATCGGAAGAAAATAATAAAGTGCCATGTTACCCCTCGCGTATCTTTGTAAAAGATGGCACAAACTTTGCATTTGAATAAATCATTTTTGCATAAATATCAGTATGACCACCAACATGCCGCTGTATATCTTTCGGCAGACCAGGAACCATGTGAAACTTCTTATTACAATATGAACAGGTGTACATCAAAGAACTGCACACAAAATACAAGATAATATCTGGTTGTGGTGCAATACCACAACAATTAAATATATACCCGAGCGTATTATTTTATGATAGAAAATAATCTTGAGAAACTTGGTTTCAGCCCTTCCGAAATTAAGGTTTACCTGTATCTTATTGAAAGAGAAAGCAGCTATGCTAATAGAATAAGTGCAGAAACAGAGCTGAACAGAACCAATGTTTATGAGGCACTTGACAGGCTTGTTACAAAAGGAATAGTATCAACCATTTCACATAATAAAGTAAAATCGTATAAGACTGAACCGCCTGAATCTTTAAAACAGATTGTGCTGGCAAAGGAGGCCGAACTGAAGGAAACAATGCAGAGCCTTACAAAGGATATAAGCAAACTCAGGAAACCAGTTCATGCCAAAAAAGACAGTCTTGAAGCAGGTATTTTTACAGGCAGAAAAGGGCTCAGAATATTGTTTGAGGAAATACTGGAAACCAACAAACCTATATGTTTTTTTGCATCGCAACTCCAGTTCAAATCATTCTTCGGAGCTTACTTCGAACAATGGCACAAAAAAAGAGCGCAAAAAGGAATAAAACAGAGAACAATTTTCCCAAAAGACCTCCGCAACAAAGTAAAGAAAAGAACATTATTATCTTACAAATTTGTGGACAACAAATACATCAGCCCAACCACAACAATACTTTTCAGCGACACAACTCTTTTTATCCAATGGTCAAAAGAACCCCTTGCAATAAAAATTCAAAATAAAGAAATTACTAAATCACATTTGAACTATTTTAATCTCATTTGGAATTCGAAATAAATTCACAACATTTTTCGAGCTTGTTTTTTCATCGCCCTTAAACATTTTTTGTGAAAATGCTGACCCATCCACTTTTTTTCAGTGCCTGGGTTTCCACAAACCGAACATTCCTCTTTATACTTCCCTTGAGGAAGTTCCTGCTTTTTCTCAGGCTCTTCTTTCTCTTCTTTTTTTCCTGTTAACTTAT
This sequence comes from archaeon, assembly GCA_024653905.1. Taxonomy (GTDB): domain Archaea; phylum Iainarchaeota; class Iainarchaeia; order Iainarchaeales; family Iainarchaeaceae; genus UBA493. The sequence goes on along the minus strand of JANLGZ010000063.1, from coordinate 3,397 downwards.
CCAAAAAACCCATTTTTTCACCTCTTCATTATTTTTTCGGAATTTTCCCAAAACCTGTTTTCCTATCCAACGTTAATCTTAACCAACCCCAATCCGGAGTAGTTCCCTCCAATAATAAGTGTAAATAAGAATACCTTACGGCTGAATTGTAAACCCATTGAACCATTTCTGGTTTAACCATGACCTTAATACGTTCGTGGAGTTCATCCAATCTTCCCTGCATTTCTTTTTTATTAGAAGAATATTTTCCAATGCCCTTAAACAGTTTCTCAAGATCTTGTTTTGAAGGATAAAAACCAGTTTTATTATATTGTTCTCTAATAAAATTCAAAACAGTTTTTCTTTGATGTTTTAATCCTGCTTTTTCAACAGCGGAAACACCAACTGGATTCATGGGCAATTTACTATCCACAAATCTTCTCAAATTAGTGTGAACCTTACTTTCTGGATTACGCTTTCTTTGCGCCCCTCTTTTTCTAACACTCTGAGGCCCCGCAAGAGCTTCTTGTAATTTCTGCCCCCTAGTTCTAAAAACACTCATAATTGAATTACGAAATCAACCTATAAAAACCCTTTCAAACCAAATTATTCCATGCTTATAGGAGTTGTAGGAAAACCAAGTTCGGGAAAAAGTACTTTTTTCAATGCAGCCACAATGATGGATGTGCCAATGGCAAGCTATCCATTCACAACAATTGAGGCAAATAAAGCAATTGGTTTTGTTAGAGTTGATTGTGTTGATAAAGAATTTAAGGTTCAGTGCAACCCAAGAACAGGATTCTGTACTAAAGGCACAAGGTTTGTTCCTGTTGAACTTGTTGATGTTGCAGGATTAGTTCCCGGAGCTCATGAAGGAAAAGGGAAAGGTAACCAGTTTTTGAGCGATCTTTCAAGGGCAAATGCACTTATTCATGTTGTTGATGCTTCTGGTTCCACGAATGAAAAAGGAGAACTTGTACCGCAAGGTTCACACAACCCTAATGAAGACATTATTTTTTTAGAAGAAGAACTCGACATGTGGCTTTTGGGAATTCTGAATAAACACTGGGATAAATTATCCAGAACGCCTTTTGAATCAAAAACACAAGGTATAATGCTCTTAACCCAAAATCTTTCAGGTATAGGAGCCAATGAAAAACAAGTAGAAACCACTCTTAAAAAATTAAATTTACTGGAAAGACCATTAAAAGAATGGAGTGAAGATGACAAAAGAACTTTTGCAAAAACTCTGCGCGAACAATCAAAACCAATTATTATAGCCGCAAACAAAATGGACGTGCCCTCTGCAAAAGAAAACATTGAAAAAATGAAAAAAGAATTCCCAGGCAAAACAATTATTCCATGCTCAGGAATATCAGAATTAACTTTGAAAAGAGCAGCAAAGGAAGGCTCTATTGATTATGTGCAGGGTGAAAGTTCTTTTGAAATAAAAGGAGAATTAAACGAAAAACAACAAAAAGGAATTGAGTATATCAAAACCCATGTTCTGGAGCCATTCAAAAGCACAGGTGTACAAAACGTTCTGGAAAAAGCAGTGTTTGAATTATTAGGTTACATAGCAATATTCCCCGGCGGCACTAAAGGACTTGCTGATTCAAAAGGCAATTATATCCCAGATTGTTTTTTACTTCCCCCAAAATCAACTGCGTTGGATTTTGCTTTTACTTTACACACTGACTTTGGAAACAAATTCATCAAAGCAATTGATGTTAAAACAAAACAATTAATCGGAAAAGACCATGAACTAAAAAATAGGGATGTTATTGAAATTGTTCACGGCAGCTGATTCAAAATGGTTTATTACCTGATTCCATATTTAGCAGCAATTATTCTTGGAACCGCATCAATTAAATTCATTACAACTTTTGCGAGTTTTCAGAATGCTACTTTGAAAAACGGGTTTATTTTCATAAGTGGAATTGTTATTCTTACTGCTTTTTTTGATGCATTTATTCCAAACACAGAACTTATTTCAATAGCACTATATTTGATAAGTTATTATTTTTTAATAAAAGCAATCTACAATGCCCCATTGGACAAAACACTAATTCTGTTAACCCTGAGCATGATTTTCAAAACAATATTATCCTTAGTTCTGTTAGATTACACATCCAGTTCATTAATTGGTTTTTTGTTCTGAGCAACTTTATAAAAATCAATTAGAAGATTAAAACTTTTTTATGAAACGAAGTTCAAATTAAATCCCGTTTTCAAAAAGAAGCAAACCCCATTTAAAAACAAACCTGATTTCTTACAACCATTAGAAAAGTAACCTTTAAATATAAGAATAAGCTTTTCTTTTTTAAGTGATAAAATGCCAAGAACACACGCAGAGTTTAGGAAAAACACCTTAGCCAAAGGGATACAACTCGGAAATAGCGGAAGAGAATACAGAGAAATGGGCTTAACGAGACAACAAGCTCTTTTAATAGAAATTGATAGATTACATCAGCGGGAAGCACGAATTAAATTGCCTCCAGGTAGGCAAAGAAGAAGTTTAGACTTACTCAGAAGTATAGCTCAAAGAAATATTGAGCAGATATATAAGTAATAAGTTAACAGTCCATCAATTTATTTCATTTTCTCTATTTTTTAAACAAAAACCTATACTCAGAACTTTTAAACAAGTTAGTTCTGAGAAAAACATATTTAACCTTGATTGAACAACATTCAGTATGGCAATTTACTACGACTTACCTTTGATTTCAGGAATGATTCTTGGAATTATACTAACTGCCTTTCTCTTAAAAATAACAAATACACCAAATGCAACATTCAAAAACGCGATTTTGCTTATTGGAGGAAACACTGCTTTTGTCCTATTGTTTGTTTATTTTTTGCCAAATACCCCTTTCTTATACCTAGCAATGCTGACAGCAGTTTTTTTTCTTATAAAAGAACTTTTCGGAGTGTCAACCAAAGTGGCATTGGTTTTTTCAATCATGAACCTTGTTTTCGGTTTTGTGAACGGTTTTATTTTAGGCCCCCAATTAGCAGAAATATTTACTTCAATTTTATACTAAAACAACAATTTCGCTTTAATTAAGTGTCATCATAAGATGGCACAATTTTCTTTTTGGGGTGGACTGCAGACCTTTTTCTTTTTTTAAAAGAAAAAGGGATATAGCCCCGCAGAGATTCAGAACATCAGAAAAACTACGTTTTTCCGATACCTTTTCCTTTATTCAAGATGCTTTTTCTTTTGGTACAGCTTTTCTTTTTGACCAACAAAAAGAAAAGGTGTAGCCCCACGGAGATTCGAACTCCGGTCCCAGGCTGTCTTCGTACCCAAACCCTAGTTCTCTTTCTTTTTCCCTAGGGTTTTTCTTTCTCTTTTAAAGAGAAAGAAAAAGGCTACTCCAAAGGCCTGTATCCTTGGCCACTAGACGATGGGGCT
>JANLGZ010000048.1 GCA_024653905.1 archaeon | reverse complement strand
GAACACAATCAACTGTTTCAATCCAACTTTCAAAGCTTGAGAAAGCGGGTATTGTTTCTTCAAGAAGGGACGGAAAAAAGATTTTTTACAGGATAGCTGATTTGCGTATTTGTGATGTTTTAAAGTCACTAGGCCCTCCTGAAAAAAAAGTATTGAAAGCTTCCTGTTGTTCAAATAAAAAAGGAGCTTGCTGAGCATTTCTTTGCGGTGAAATTTTTTTTATAAAAAAGGTGATGAAAAATGAAGGTTACAATAATCGGTTCTGGATGTGCAACCTGTGAACGGCTTCACTCAATGGTGAAATCGCTTGTTGAGTCCGGAAAAATAACTGCAAAAATTGAATATTTGAAGGATGTTAATGAACTTATAAAGCGTGGAATAATGGGAAGTCCTGCTTTGTTGGTTGATAATAAGGTTATCAATATTGGTATGCCTGATAGCAGTGAAACGCTTTTGCAGCTCATAAACAAAAGGTAACTTTTATGAAAGAAAGAAACATTTTTTTCCTGTTAATCGGACTGTTTATTGCATTTTATTTTCTGCCTGTTGGAGAGGCTTGGCTTGATAATTCATTATTAAGCGGTTTTGGTCTGTTGCACGAATATGTAACACAGCACGTTCTGACTTGTCTTGTGCCTGCATTTTTTATAGCTGGAGCCATTGCGGTTTTTGTGAAAAAACAATCTGTGCTGAAATATTTGGGGGATAAGGCAAAGCCTTGGGTTTCTTATCCTGTTGCATCGGTTTCTGGCGGGCTTCTGGCGGTTTGTTCATGCACTATACTTCCGTTGTTTGCGGGAATTTACAGAAGAGGTGCTGGATTAGGTCCTGCAATTGCCTTTCTTTATTCAGGTCCTGCAATTAATGTGGCTGCAATTTTTCTTACTGCCACAGTTCTTGGTTTTAAAATCGGTTTGGCGAGAGCCATAGCCGCGATTCTTTTGGCTGGCTTGGTTGGTTTGACAATGGCAGTGCTTTTCAGGGGTGAAAAAAAAGACGGCGAATTTATCGTGGAAAAAGATGAAACCAAATCTGTTTCAAAAGTATCTCTTGCAATATTTTTTGTTTCCTTGGTCGGGATTCTTGTGGTGAATGGTTTGCAGATTGATTTGATAATAAAAATACTCATTATATCCATTTTAGCAATTGCAACTATTTTGGTTGTTGCCTTGAAGTTTGATGAAAAAACAAGGAAGCATTGGCTTTCAGAAACATGGAGCATAAGCAAATTACTGGTTCCTTATTTGTTCATAGGGGTATTTGTAGTTGGTTTTATTGAACCTTTAATTCCGGAACAGCTTATAGTTGATCTTGTCGGGTCAAACACAATACAGGCTAATATAATTGCATCTTTCTTTGGTGCGTTAATGTATTTTTCAACATTAACTGAAGTGCCGATAATGCAGGCGCTCATTGCAAAAGGGATGAGTCAGGGTCCGGCGCTCGCTCTTCTGTTAGCGGGACCTTCATTAAGTCTGCCTGCAATGCTGGTAATCAGGCAGGTTCTTGGAAACAAAAAAACAATCGCGTATGTTACAATTGTTATTATTTATTCCTCTATTGCCGGTTTTTGGTTCGGGCAAATGATTTGAACTTTCTGTAAAGAGCAAACAGATGGCATAAAAGCCTATCTATAAAAGATTGTCTAATTTTTTTTTGCAGTTCATTTTAAACTACTTTTTGATGAATTTTCTTTAATGGTTATTACAATAGGCGTCCTTGCCCTTCAGGGGGATTTTGCTGAGCATATCAAAATTCTGGAATCAATGAAGGTAAATGCGATTGAGGTCAGGAACAACTCTGATTTGCAAAAATGTTCTGCCTTGATTATTCCCGGAGGGGAATCAACAACTATTGGAAAGCTTTTGAAAATTTCTGGTTTGGATAGGGAAATAAAAAAACGTGCGAAAAAAGCAATGCCTATTTATGGAACCTGTGCGGGGGCAATTGTTCTTGCGAAAAAAGTCCTGAATGAAAAAGAATTTTTTCCTTTAGAATTGATTGATGTTGAAATTAAGAGAAATGCTTATGGAAGACAGCTTGATTCTTTTGAAGCGGAAGTTGAAATAAAAGGAATCGGAAAACTTAATGGTGTTTTTATTCGAGCGCCTGTAATTTCTAAAATAGGAAAAAAAATCGAGGTTCTTGCAAAGTTTGAAGGAAAACCTGTTTTAGTAAAACAGGGAAATATTCTAATTGGCACTTTTCATCCGGAAACCGAGAAAAATTCTGAACTGCACAATTATTTTCTTGGATTTTTGTGATATCTATTTTTTTTGATTTTTGGTTAAATTCATTTAGAAATCTTTTTCAATTTTAATTTTTCCAATGCTATTTTAGGGGTAATTATTAATGCATCCTGTCCCCAAACCTGGCTTGGTCCTGATTCTTTTCCAAGTGCAGTAATACCGTTCATAAAACTTTTAAAACTGTCAAGAACTCTTACGGTATTAGGAGTCAGTGCAGATTCTAGTTTTCCGTTTTTAATAATATAAGAGTCTCCTCTGATTGTTGATGTAAAATCAAAATTTGAATAACCATTTATTGGATAAGTATACCATAATCTGCCTACATAAATTCCGTCCTTAACTTCCTCTATTAATTCCTGTTCTGAGTAATTTCCATTTCCAAGAACAAGGTTTGTGGACCCTATTCCAACATCAGAATAATATCTCCTGCTTAAACCGTCCCTGAAACCATTAATCGGAAGCAGTTTTTTCCATTCTTCTTTTTTCTTATTGTAATAATCATTCGACTGATAAGTATTCAAAGTTCCGTTTGTTATAAGTTCGTTTTTTTGTGTTGGTATTCCTTCATCAGTAATTGCTCTTGAACCGATAAAGTTTTCTAAATGAGGATTTTCAGTAACACTGAATAATTCATTTCCTACTTTTTCTCCAATATTTACTGAAAAAGGGCTTGCGTGGAAATCAATTGATGAAATTGCAAGGTCAAATCTGCTGAAAAATAATTCTGCAATTGCCTGTCTGCTCAGAACAACTTTATATTCTCCTGATACAATGCCTTTGGGTTTTCTCATAATCAGTGCTTTTTCAACCGAATCAGCACCAACATTAAAACAATCAAGTTTTGTTAAATGAGTTGAGGAAGAATAAGAGCTTCCTGCAGAAATATCCTCTTCCTCTAAGTTTGAGGTTAATGTTCCCAGCGCGCTTGTGTGTTCATCTGAACCAAAAATTCCTTTTGAACTTGTTACGCACATTCTTGAGGACATTAAATCCATTTCTCCGGTGATATTTGTGCCTGCTTTGAAACTTTTCTTGTTTAATGCATCAAAAGCACCATCCAATAATTCATATGCTTTAAAAATCGCTTTCTCTTCATCCACGTTCATAATATTTTTATCATGGTAATTCTGCAACTCTGCTTTTCCTCTGGGTTCTGGAAGAGAATGAAAATCAGTATCGTTTACTTTTGATTCTTTTGCTTTTCCAAACGCTTCATTAAAACCGTTCCTGCTCAAATCAGAGTCTGTTGAACCAAAACCGAATTTTCCGTCATTAAAAAGAATCCTCAAACTTAAACCAAAATTTTCTTCGCTTTTTGGTTCTTCTAAACCATTGCTAGGGATTTCAGAGTGGTAAACAATTCTGTAAACATTAAGTGTATTGCATGAAACATATGCTTCTGCTTCTTTAACTCCTTCTTGTTTTTCAGCAAAATCAAGAAGTTCTTTTGCAGTTGTTTTAATTTCGCTAAAATCAATCATGTTTTCACCTTTTTCCTGTGAGATTAGCAATGCCCCTTAAATGCGGTCCGCCGTTTCCTAATTTCATAACCTGTATTGGGGTTCCTTTTCCGCAGTTTGGCACGTTAAATCTTTTAAGGTCATCTGCGGCTTCTAATGTGTTGAAAAATTCATGGGAATTCGCTTCTATTCCTGCATTTCTGTACAATTCTTTAATTTCTCCGTTTTCAATTCTGTAACACTTCCAGCAGGTAATGTTAAAGTTTTGCCTTGATTCCCCTATGCTGGGTGTTTTCTGGCCAACAATATAATATCCTTCTTTTGTTTCCTCAATAAGTTCTTCTTTTTTCCATGAACCTTTTTCAAAGTAAGTATTGCTCATTCTTATGAGTGGCATTGAATTTGCTCCCGAAGCCCTCATGTGGCCGTTAGGTGTTTCTCCTAAAATATGTGCTGTTTCTCTGGAGTTCATAAATTCTTTCAAAATTCCGTTTTCAATATTTATTGTTTTTTTTGCTTCAACTCCTTCATCATCAAATAAATAATTTCCATACCCTTCGATTGTTGGGTCGGAAACAATAGTAATTTCTTCAGAACCAATACTGTTCCCTATCTGATTGTCTTTAATATTATTGAACCACCATGCTCTTCCGGCCCAGTTGGTTTCTCTTTTCAAAGCCCTGTCAGCTTCAAGAGGATGTCCGCAAACTTCATGGCTTAACAAAGTATTAAACCAAGGATCAGTAACAACTGTAACGTTCTTTTCAAACTTTGCTGTTTTTGCATTGCTTAATTCCACAGTTCCCTTTGCAATAAAATCTACAAAGTCTTCCAAATTTTTTCCGTGCGAATTATCTCCTTCTAATGCCTCTAAACCTTTTGCTTCCGCAATCCACTCATGGTAAGTTTCATTGTGTTTTCCTTTTGCCGCAATATAAAGTGACGGTTCTGTAATTGCCCTTGTCTGTTCTATTAGTGAACCTTCACTGTTTGCAAATATTTTTTTGCTTATTCCTGAATAAATCCCGATTCCGTTTGCTGCAATTCCTTCTATTTTGGAAATTTCTTTTGAAAGTTCCTCGCTTCGTTTAATGAAATCCTCAAGGTTTGCATCCATTGGATTTATTTTGAATTTTTTTGTCCATTCTTTTTTCTGCACTGGTATTTCTGCAAATTCTGTTGAGTAAAGTCCTCTTGCTTCAAATTTTTTCATTTCTTTTTCTTTTTCAATAGAATTAAACTTTGCTCTTTTCAAAGCAGTTTCTAACATTTGTCTTAAAATCGGTTTAATGTTTTCAAAATCTTTTTGTCCCAAGTTTTTTCCAGCAAACCCGCCTGCAACAACCTTTCCAGCAAAAACCCTTACTCCTATTTCTGCACTGTAATCTTTTGCAGCGCCTTTAATGTTTCCATTTAATGCTTCTGCGCCTAAACCATTGGAAACCTCAAGTCGAAAATCGGCTAATTTGGGCTTTTCTTTTGAGGAAAACCTCTGAATTTCGTTAAAAAGCTCATCTTTTACCTCTGCTGCTTTTTCAATCGGAATCATGTCTATCAAAAACTAAAATGTAGACTTGTCTTTAATAGCTTATTCTTCTCAGAATCGCTATTTTTTCTTCAAAAGAGGCAGTTTTGTAAGCGGGCTTTCAATAATGGAGTAGCCTTCAGGCAAATCAATGGGTTGTTTTGGTTCCTTGCTGAAAAAGAAGAGACTTCTGCCGTTTTTTCCGACAGTAGAATTCAGGTAATACTTGATTCCCTTGCTGTTTGTATGTTCATAACCCATAGTTAGAGTAAGGCAAAAAGTGATATTTAAATGTATTCCGAATTACGAGTTATTAATGCAGAAAAAAGAGTATTTGGAAAAATTCGATTCAATAGTAAAAGGCTTTTCAAAAGAGGATAGAATTGCTTTAATCCCTGATCTTGATGCTGATGGGGTTTCCGCGGGGGCAATAATTTACAATGCAATAAAGCAAATTACTGGCAAAGAACCATTGCTTATTATTCAGCATTATAAAACAACTGAACTGCTTCCTGAAACTCTTGAAATTCTTAAAAAGGAAAAAATTCAAAAATTAATAATAGTTGATTCTGCTGCTGAACAATCCAAAGAATCTCTTGAAAAAGCTGAGAAAATAGTTGATGAAATTCTGGTTATTGACCATCATAAAGATTACAATTACAATTCTTCTGAAAAAGTTTTCATTATAAAAGCACAGTACATTAACACTATTGATCCAAGCAAATATCCTTCTTCTAAATTGGCTTATGATTTGTTTTCAAGGCACGCGGATTTGGAAAAATATTCATGGATTGCAAGCGTTGGTTTAATCGGGGACAATCAATTAAAACAATGGGAATCTTTTGTTGAAACTGCTATTGCCAATAATGATTCCAGTATTGAGGAATTTTTTGGTGTAATGGTTATAATTTCTGCTGTTGAAACTCTTGCTCCTGAAAATCTTGGTGAACTTTTGGTTTTTTATGCAAATGCTTCTTCTCCAAATGAAATCATTGCTTCAGAATTTTCAAAGTATATTGAAATTTTGAATAATCAGATTGATGAAATAATGAAAAAATTTAATTCTGATAAAGAATTGTTTGATGAACAGAATCTTGTTTGGTTTGAATTCAAATCAAAGAGCAATATAAAATCCGTTGTAATAAACAAAGTAAGCAATGAAATGTTTCCAAATAAAACAATTATTTTTGTTCAGGATAAAGGCGGGGATTTTGTTTCTTTTTCTGTTCGAAGGCAGGATTTTAAAGTAAAAACCAATGAACTTTTGGAAAATGCGGTTGAGGGCTTTGAGGGTGCGGGTGCTGGCGGTCATATTCCTGCTTCTGCGGGAAGAATAAGAAAGAAGGATTTGCCTGCGTTCAAAAAAAGAATTA
>JANLGZ010000052.1 GCA_024653905.1 archaeon | reverse complement strand
CTTCAGGCCTTACATCGAGTGTCTCGTGCCCGGAGCGAAAGTCACGATGGATACGACGCCGCATATTGTTTTCAAGTTTTACTTCAATTTCCTGTGTGTAAGGAGTTGCACAAACATAATAATCGCTTGTTCTAACAAGTTCTAACGGGTCTTCCATATCAACAATTTCCACATCGACATTCAATTCTCTACTTCCGTTTTCATAATCAAGAATTACATCAACCTTATACAAATCTACTCTTGCATCATCAAAGCTTGTAATAGTCATTGAAAGGCTTGTTTTCTCGTTTCCATTAAGGCAAAAACTGCTCTTTGCAGGAACGGCTCTTATATCATCTCTTTCATCGTGATCTAACTCAGCAGCAAGATCAAAGCATTTTCTTTCAGGATAATTATTTTCTATTGTAAGGTTAACATTGATTGAATCTCTTGGTTCAATTATTACTTTGCTTCTGTCAACTGTAAAAACAATTCCCTCAGGTACTGCATCCGAATAAACTTTTACATTGAATGAATCTTCATCTGCTGTTCCGTTTGAATTAATAGTCTGAACAGTTATTGTGTTTGTTCCTAAAACTCCGTTCAATGGAGCTTTACAACTAACATAAAAATCATCTTCAATAAAACAATCGATTAAATGTACATTTGATTGGTTTTTTATTTTGTAAAACAAATTTCCTGCACTTGAAAAATCATCTTTTGCATAATCTCTCAAATCAACAAATTTCACTAATTGTTCAGAATTCATTGGAACAGTAATATCAGGAACTCCAACAATTATCGGAGTTGACACTGCTATTGCTGTCGTTGAAATTAAGATCAATGTTACTGCAAATATAATCTGTTTCAAAAAGTTCAGTTTAGTCATTATTTTTTCACCTCAATTTTTGTTTGCTTTGCGTTAGAATTCAAAAGTCTTACTAATCTTGCAATAAATGCAATCAGCAATATTGCTGCAACAATCACCAAGAAAATATCAATTATTAATTCTGAATCCACACTTCCAAGAGCGCTTCCAATAATTGCAAATCCTGTAAATCCGTTATCTTCATGTTTTACTTTTACTGTATTTGAAAAAGTTTCTCCTGAACATTCAAAAACAAATTCAAGTTCTCCGTCAAAAGAACTTCCTTTTTTTAATTCAAGTTCGTAAGTGTTTTTTTCAAAACCGTTCAGAACAAAACTTGTTTCTGTAATAGCCCAGTCATTTGGTAAATTTTTAACTTCAATTAATTTTATTGTTTTGCTTTTGTAAGAATTATTTGTAAGTTCAATTGTAACCTTGTTTTCATTTACTGAAACTTCTCTTTCAACAGTACAATTGTTTTCTTTTAAGTATGAAACACTGAGTCTTTTTTCCGCTCTGTTTCCGCCAAGGTTAATTGTAATTGTTCCAGTATAAGTTGTTCCTTCAAAATCTTTTTGTGGTAAAATTTTCACAACAATTTCCTGTGTTGAAGTTGCATTAACATAATTTGGCTGCTTTGCAATTTCAAAATCAGTTGGTAAATCATAATCGATTGTAAGTGGTTGTTTGATGTTTGAGTTGTTTTCAACAGAGAAAGTTAATTCGTAAGCTGTTTCTCCAACATTGATTGTGTTCTCTAAATTATTCACAAAAGCTGATGCTCCGATGGATAAGAGCAAAACTAATACTAATGTTAAAGTTCCCCACAAATTCATAATAAGTTCACTTGTTCACTCGACTTTGTTATATCTATTGCTGCTTAGCTCATATATAAATGTTTCTTTATTGGAAAAGGCTTATTTCTTTGAAAATACGCTTAAAATGCCTAGTATAGCCAAAACTACAATTATAATTAATCCTATTGCCATTCCTGCTGTTGTTGCTAATCCAACAAGGCCTGTAAATCCTTGGTCTTCGCTTGCAGTGAATTTCACAGGAATCCCTATTGTGCCTGAATCTGAACTAACACTCAGTGTAATATTTACCGCATCATTAAAGCCCGGGTCTACTGCCACTTCTATTCCTAGGGTTTCTCCGGTTTCCCATCTGTCCAGATTAACTTCTTCAATATTAATTCCTTCGGGTGCGTTCAATGCCCTTATTGTAACATTTCTTAATTCGCTTCCAGTATTTGTAAGGATTATTTCATTATCCTTGAATAGCTCTTCAGGGTTATTAGGGATACTTATCTGTGGTCTTTCTTCCGCAGAACCAGAGTCATTTCCAGAAACCTCTACGCTTACAAATTTGATTTTTGAAATTCCATCATATTGTGCTTCAAATCTCACATTATCTGTTCCAGAATTCTTTCCTGTTATGCTCATGCTGATTGTTTCTGAGCCTTTGCCTGAAACACAAATCTCGCTGCTTGAAAGAGAAGTAGTGAATATTGGTGTATCATTAGCGCTTAAATCAAAGCATTTTTTCTCGTCTAAACCGTTTTTGATTGTAACATTAATGTTTTTGGTCTGGCCTTGTTCTAAGACTGCAAAGCTATTTGAAAAATCTACTTTCACAGAACCGCTAAAATCTTCTTCATCTGTGTTATTGTTGTTATTATTATTGTTTGAACTTCCAGAGTCTGTATTATCAACAGTGACCTTGAAAGTATCAGTTATTTTTGAGCTTGTACACTGAACTCCGTTGCTGAATTTTCCTGAAACTTTTATTTCAACATCTCCGCTTTTATCGCTTGTAACGCTGTTTGTGTATATTTTGAGTTCCAAATCAGCATTGCTATTGGCTGAGATTTTTTCAGGTTCATTTAGTGTGCTGATATTAAAGTAAGAATTGTTTTCTGAAACAATAATATCATCAATCTCGAAACTTCTGCTGTTATCGTTGGTTATTTTGATTATTTTTGTTCTTGAACTGTTTTCTGCAATAGTTACATCTGAAGCATTGATTCCGATATCGTCGCAAACTCCGTTTCCTGAACTGTCATTATTAATCCAAACTCTGAATGATTCTTCAATATTTGAAAAACTGCAAGAACTCCCATTATCAAATTCTCCTCTGATTCTTAATCTTACAGTTGCTTCTTTATCCATTGAAACATTAAAACTTTCTAACTTTAATTCTACTTCCCCTTCTCCGTCTTCTCTTATTAAAGTATCAAAATCAGTTACTCTTGAATCCAAATAACTGTCATTGTATGTTACATCTGCTGTTGCATCAAATATTCTGAAATCATCATTTCCGTTGTTTCTAATGTCAAATCTTATTGTTTCTGAATCATCTTCGTTTATGAAAATGGTTCTTGTAGCAATATCAATATCCCCGCATACTCCAGAGTTCTGCGGATTTACTTTTACTGTAAAAGTATCTGAGACTGTTGCTCCGTCAGAATCTTCTGCTTCTATTGTAATTGTGCTTGTGCCTGTTCTGTCAGCTCTTGGGGCTTCGCATTCAAAATACCTATCTTGGTCAATTGTACAATAAATGAGATCTTTGTTGCTTTGATTTGAAATTCTAAAATCAAGTTCTGAATCAGAATCTTCATTATCAAAAGCGTATGAATAAATGTCAACCCAATTGTTTCTTGCTCCTGAATTTTCCTCTATTGAAAGATCAGGCAGATTGCTTATTGTTGGTGCAGTATTATTTCCATTGCCATTATCCTCAACAATTACTCTGAACACAGCAGTATCGGTTGCTCCGTCTCTGTCAGTAACCTCAACAGTGATTGTATTGCTTCCGCTATCGTTGAATCTTGGAGGGTCGCAATCAATATATCTATCTTGGTCTATTTCACAAAATATAAGTCCAGAGTCTGTTTGATTAACAATTATAAATATTAATTCTGAATCTGTATCTTCAGCATCTGAAGCATAATTGTACAAATCTATAATATTATTCTGGCTTCCGTCATTTTCCATAATATAAACATCGGGTATTCCTGATAGTACGGGATTTTCGTTAATTGCATTTTCTATTACTTCAATTCTAAAAGAATCAGTATCAGTTGCCCCATCAGCGTCGGTTACTTTAACAGTAATAGTGTTTGTTCCTGTTTGGTTATTTGCAGGAGCTTCGCAGTTGATGTATTTGCCGGAATCAATAAAACAATTTATCAAACCTGAATTAGTCTGGTTTGTAATAGTAAAGGTTAGTTCTGGATCGCTGTTTTCATTGTCACTTGCATAATCAGAAAGATTAATTATGTTGTTCTGGAATCCTGAGTTTTCATTTATGGTTTTGTCAGGAATTCCGTTTAATACCGGGTTTGTGTTTTGCTGTAAAATCTCTTCAAGTTGAATATCATCAAAGTAACAGCTTCCAATTGCGGGAACCTGCAAAAGCCTGATTTGGCCTGAGGTTAGGTTTGGGGTTGTGAATGTTTCTTCATATCTGTGCCAGTTGGATGAGCCATTTACCAGCGGAATTCCATCTGTATCAATGATATATGCTTTGTAAAAATCAATCTGGCATGCGCCGCTTGTAAGATTTGATTTTATATAACCGCTTAATTTGTAAACAGTGTTTGATTTTACGCTTACTGTCTGCGTTAGAACATTATAAGGGGAATCGCTTTGTGCATTATATAATCTTGCGCTGTTATTTCCTGAGTAAGCTTCTGTATTGCTGATGTCAATTATTCCTATTGATGCAGGGAATGGTGCCCAGGAAGTGTAATTTGTATTGCTTGCCTCAAAACTATTGTTGCTGATTGCTGTTGCGAATGAAATAGAAATTAAACTGATTAAAATTAATGCGAAAATTCCTTTTGTAAAAATGTTTTTAGTTGTCAACAAACAAACCCCCAATTAATTCGTTACTATTAAGTAGTGACATGTAAGTTCTTTAAAGGGTATGGTTTGGTTAGTTTCATTTATTAATCAGAGTTTTATCGCTCTGTTACTGCACAAATAGGTGATTTTTTAATTAATCTGTAAAGTGTTGAATCGTTATCAAGGTTATATCCATTTGCGCCATATTTCACTAGGACATAATCGCAAAGGGTGTTTTTTCCATTTTCTGAAACATCTGCACTGCACACTGCATTTGAACTATGTCTTCCCCATGCTTCATTGTATGCCATTTGTACATCCGTAGCGTTTATTTTTCCGTCTCCGTCAATGTCTCCTCTTTTACGGCAATCCTTTACAGGGGTATTATTGCATACTCTTATGTTTTCCATTAAATTTGCAAGAGTTGATTTATTGTTCAGGTCATATCCTATAGAAGCTTTTTTCACGAGTTCAACATCACAACTGTCAACTATATTATCTCCGCTAATATCTGTTTCACAAACAGCGCTAGCACTAGGTCTTCCGAGCTTTTCTAATGTTACAAGCTGAACATCACTAGCATCGACTGCTTTTCCATATTTATTTGTGAGTCCGTTAATATTTCCAATTACTGAGCAATCAGTCTGTGAAATTGTATTATTAGTAGCTGTTGAAGACGAATAATTAGAGTAATATGCTGATGCTAAAGTGCCGAACAGCATTAGTGCGGTTAAAACTACAAAAACAAAATTTTTATTCATTAATTAATCCTAATTAGTTACATCTTTTAAAGGTATTGTTAGGTTATGTTTTTTTCGGGTTTTTATTACTGTTTTTTTCGGGTTTTTATTACTGTTTTTTTCGATTTTATTATATTCATTTATTTTTAGAAACAATTGATTTCAAAAGATCTGCTTTGGTTATAATTCCTATTACTTTCCCTTGTTTTGTTACAAGAACTCCTGAAGAGTGCTTCATTATAGCTGAAACAACATCAAAAGGGGTGCTTTCTGTTATTTGCGGCATTGCTTCAGCCATAATTGCAGAAACTTCTTTTTCAAGGGTATTTTCATCCTGTTCTGAATTATTGATTTGTTCAAGTACAATTCGCTCTGAAATCATTCCCAGATTTTTTCCTTCATCAATTACAGGCAATTGTGAAACAGAATATTTTTCCATTGTTTTGATTGCAGATTTTACTGTTGAATCAGATTTCACGCTCAGTACTTTATGAGTCATAAATTCACCTGCTTTCGCTTCGTATTTCTTTTTAATTATTTCAAAAAAATCAAAAAGCTTCTTTGCATTTGAGTAGGAAGGAACAATACTGTTTGCTTCAATTTTTGCTATTAAAGACTGGCTTACTTTGGTTTCCATTGCTAATTCAGTCTGCGTTAAGCCTAATTTTTTTCTCTGATTTTTGATTTCACTCAATTCAGGCAACATCATACATCACTTATTCTTATTTGAATAATTTGTACCAAAATTATTATTAATACTTTTGTTATTCTTTTATATTATGGGTAAAAAAGCTCAGGAGGTTTTTGTTTATGAGTAAAAAAAACTATTTTTTCACTTCAGAATCCGTAACTGAAGGTCATCCAGATAAAATGTGTGATCAGATTAGTGACGCAATTTTGGACGCGATGATTAAAGATGACCCTAACACAAGGGCGGGCATTGAAACTTCTACTAAAACAGGTTTGATTCTTATTTTTGGGGAAGTAACAACCAAAACTTATGTTGATGTGCAAAATGTTGCAAGGGAAACAATAAGGCAGATTGGTTATGACAATCCTGATTATGGTTTTGATGCTGATGCATGTTCTGTTTTGATTTCTCTTTCAGAACAAAGTCCTGATATAGCTCAGGGTGTTGATGAGGGAAAAGGTTTGCATGAAGAGCAGGGGGCAGGAGATCAGGGGATGATGTTTGGTTTTGCTGTTAATGAAACTCCTGAGTTAATGCCTTTGCCAATAAGCCTTGCTCATAAGCTCACAATGAAACTTGCCGAGGTTCGAAAAAAAGGAGAGATTGATTGGATAAGACCTGATGGTAAAAGTCAGGTTACTATAGAATATGATAATGGCAAGCCTGTGAGGGCTGATGCAATTGTTATTTCTACTCAGCATGATGCACGGGTTTCTCATGACCAGATTGAAAAGGAAATAATTGAAAAAGTAATTAAGCCGGTTTGTGGAAAATGGTTGGATGAAAACACCAAATATCACGTGAATCCTACTGGTGCGTTTATTATTGGTGGTCCTGTTGCTGATGCTGGTTTAACAGGAAGAAAAATAATCGTGGACACTTATGGGGGCAGAGGTGCTCATGGTGGCGGTTGTTTTTCAGGAAAAGACCCTTCTAAAGTTGACAGAAGCGCTACTTATATGGCAAGGTATATTGCAAAGAATGTTGTTGCTGCGGGCTTAGCAGACCAGTGCGAGATTGAACTTGCTTATGCGATTGGTGTTGCTGATCCTGTTTCGGTTTTGGTTGACTGTCAAGGCACGAACAAAATTGAAGAGGAAAAAATCGAGGAGCTTGTGAAAAAACATTTTCCTTTGAAGCCTGCTCAAATAATAAAAATTCTTAATTTGAAAAGACCAATATTCCAGAAAACCGCTGCGTATGGTCATTTTGGAAGAGAAGATCCTGACTTTACTTGGGAAAAAACAGATAAAGCAGAAATTCTGAAAAAGGAAGCAGGGCTCTAGGGCCTTGGTTTTCTTTTCAGGGCAGCAGCCTGTTTTGTTGTTGTTGCAGCAGTAGCCTGTCGTTCGGCATGGATTTCTGTCCAAATGATTGCCTTTTTCAGGCCTTTTGCAGTCTCAATTTCTTGGTAATGTGTGGCATAAACAGGATTGTGTTTCGCTAAGTTACAATAAACCAGGTATCCTTCTTTTGGGGTAAGTGGACCTTTTGACTTGGTATTAGTTAGTGTTGCATAGCTGGCTCTAAAGGCCATGGATTTGGAGGTGTCTGCGGCATGTTGTGTATAATTTTGTGCGAATTGGTGTAAATATTCAAATAAACCAAGGATTTTTTCTGTTTTTCGCTGGTATTTTTTTCTTTCGCTTCCCATTGCAAGACTTTTTATTGCGTCTAATATTTCTCTTCTTGCATCCGCTCCAACTGCTCGTTTATCTTTTGCAAATTTGTCAGCAAAAATAGTTATTCTTTTTTTCAATGGCTGGGAAATTGTAACCTTGCCGTTCCAAGAAGGAGTACGTATCTTTGGATTTTCCTTTATAATTTCATTCACAATTGCAAGGAATTCATCTCTGTAAGGGCTGATTCTTTCAAGTTCTTCTTTAGGCGGGATTGTGTCATGCAGGTGTAGTAAAGGGGACATTTGTTTTAGTGCAAGATCCATTTCCTCTCTTGTAGAAGGTATGTTATTCAGAATGTTTGGGTTGGGGGTAATGCCGCGTACTTTTAGTAATTCTGTAATTTGATTTCGAAATTGTGTTTTATCCATTTTCTCAAAAATAATGAACACTTAGCAAGAATAAAAGCTTTCCTTTTCAGTAAAGCAATTTAAAGATTTCTTATTTTCTTTTACTTAATGTTTGACCAATTGCAGGGTTTTATTGATGCGAATAAATTGAGTGCTAAAATCATTGCGTGCACGGGTGAGGTTCATACTGCTGTAAAAGCTGCTGCTCAGTTGGGTGGGGATTTAGAATCTGCTGTGAAATCTATTGTGTTAATTGATTCGAATGAGGAGCCATTGCTTGTGGTTCTTTTGGGAAAAGATAAAGTGGATTTTCAAAAAATAAAAGAAATTTTGAAAGTGAAGGATGTGCGTTTAGCCGAGCCGGAGGAAGTTCTTAGAATTACTGGTTATGAGGTCGGAGGGGTTCCGCCAATATCTATTTATGGCATAAAAACTTTCATTGATGAATCTGTTGTTGAAAAGGAAGTGATTTTTTGCGGCGGTGGGGATGTAAATCATTTAATGAAAATCAAGCCGGAAGAAATTCTTGAGAATGTGAGTGAAATTTCGATTGAGGATGTGAAGAAATGAATTCAAAAATGAAACTCAATTGTATTGAGTGCGATAAAAGTTATTCTGCTGAAGAAATAAGGTATAAATGCGATTGCGGGGATTTATTGGAGGTTGCAATTGATTTTGAAGCAATTGGAAAAAATGCGTATGATTGGAAAACAAGTTTTGATGAAAACAAAAATAAAAGCGCATTTATTCGTTATAAAGAATTTTTGCTTCCTGATTTGCCTGACAAAAAAATCATTTCTCTTGGTGAAGGAGACACTCCGTTATATAATGCTTCTGAAAAGGTTCAGGGTTATTTTGGAGTAAAAAATTTATTTTTTAAGCACGAGGGGATGAATCCTACACTTTCATTCAAAGACCGAGGCATGGTGGCAGGAGTAAGTTGGGCAAATCACTTGGGTGTTGAAAGGGTTGCCTGTGCAAGTACCGGAGATACCTCTGCGGCAATGGCTGCGTATGCTTCTAATGCGGGGATAAAACCAATTGTTCTTCTTCCTGATGAAAAAATTAGTTTCGAACAACTTTCTCAGGCAATCTCTTACGGAGCTATCACTCTTGGATTAAAAACCGATTTTGATGGTTGTATGAAAACAGTGCAGGAGCTGACTTCAAAACATAATATTTATCTTTTAAATTCTATGAATAGTATCCGCATTGAAGGTCAAAAAGC
>JANLGZ010000049.1 GCA_024653905.1 archaeon | reverse complement strand
TGAAAGAACTTCCGGTTGGTTTAATGCTGGTTGGAAATCATTTAGAAGATGGGAAAGTTATTTCTGCTGCAAAAAATTTAGAGGAATTGAAATGATTTTGAGTTGTTTTATATGAACGAAATTGAAATTGCGAAGAAAGCCTGTGTTGAAGCAGGGAAGATTGCGATGAAATATTTTCATGGCGATTTTACTATTACAAAAAAAGGCAGAATTGATTTGGTTACTAATGCTGATGTTGAATGCGAGCAGAAAATAAAAAAAGTAATTGCCTCTGAATATCCAACTCATTCTTTTTTAGGGGAAGAAGAAGGTGCACAGGGAAAAAGCAGAAATGTTTGGATTATTGATCCTATTGATGGTACAACAAATTTTGCTCATGGGATTGATTATTTTTGCCACTCAATTGCACTTGTAAGGGATAATGAAATTGTTTGTGGTGCGATTTTTGATCCTGTAAACAAAAAACTTTTTACTGCAGTAAAAGGAAAAGGTGCTGAATTAAACGGGAAAAAAATAAGTGTTTCAAAAACCGATAAGCTTTTGGATTCTGTTTTAATAACTGGTTTTCCATATGATAATCCTGAACTTGAGCGAAAAACAATCAATGCGGTTGCTTCTCTGAAAAGCAATTGTCAGGGTATAAGAAGATTTGGTGCGGCTGCCCTTGATTTTTGCAGGGTTGCTCAGGGAGTTTGCGATGGTTACTTCGAGTATTATTTGAAACCATGGGATGTTGCTGCAGGAATCCTGATTTTAAGAGAGGCAGGCGGGAGAGTAACAAACATGCTTGGAGAAGAAGCTGATATTAATTCAACTAATTTTTTATGCTCAAACACTATTTTGCACAGTCAGATAAAAGAACACCTGGAGGGGTTATAGTGAAAACAATAATTGGATTGGAGATTCATGTTCAATTGAACACTGATTCAAAATTGTTCTGCGGTTGTCCTACTTCTGCCATGTTTGACAGGGGTTCGTGGGTCAGGGATTATTTGGTGAACAAAAAAATCAAGCACAAGTTTGTGGAACATGGTATTGCATTGAAGTGTATTGATTCTGCTCATGAAAGAAATCTTGAAGCCAAGCAGATTGCAAAAGCACTAGTATACATGGCTGACTCTAAACCTGTTTTATTCATCCTTCCAGGAGACAGGAAATTAGATTTATTAAAAGCCCAGAGTGAATTAAATGCAAAGGCTTTCAGAATTGCTACTAAAGAAGAGGTTTTTGAATGCACTAAGTGTGTTGTTGGTTCGGTTCCTCCTACAATCGATGGCATCAAAAAAATCGTGGATAAAAAATTACTGGAAAATAAAGTGGTTTCTTTTAATGCAGGGAATCATTTTACGGGTATTATAATTGACAAGAATGATTTTTTAGAATCAATTGATGATTATGCTGTTCTTGATGTTTCTGCAGATGAAACAATAACTGAACAGCCAACTCCTTTAGAAAAGAAAAAAATCCCTGTTCTCAATGATTTGCCTAACACCAGGACCTGCGAAGTCTGTTTGGGTTTTCCAGGCTCAAAGCCAGTGTTAAACAAAAAGGCGGTTGATTATGCTTTAATGGTTGCAATGGCAATGAATTGCAGAATAAATAAGGAATTTTTCTTTTCAAGAAAAACTTATTTTTATCCTGATCTTGCGAAAAATTATCAGATTAGTCAGTATGAGGTTCCAGTAGGGGAGAAAGGTTTTTTGGAGGTTGATGGCAAAAAAATCAGAATTACAAGGGTTCATTTGGAGGAAGATCCTGCTTCTCTTGTTCATGAATCAGGAACAAAACAAAGCGCTTATTCTCTGATTGATTATAATCGGTCCGGAATTCCTTTAGTGGAAATAGTTACCGAACCTGATTTGGAAAGCCCTGAACAGGCAAGGCATTTTTTGGACAAGCTGTTAACTACTCTGAATTATTTAGGGGTTTATGCGCACGGGGAATCTGTTCTGAAAGCAGATTGTAATCTTTCAATTAAAGGTTCTGAAAGGGTTGAAGTGAAAAATGTTACCGGTTTCAAAGCTGTCGAGTCTGCTCTGAAAGCTGAAGAAAAGAGACAGAGGAAAATGATTGAATCTAACGAAAAAATTTTCTTGGAAACAAGAGGATTTGATGCAGAAACAAACACTACTTATGCTATGCGAAAAAAAGAAACAGAAGACGATTATGGTTATATTGCCGATCCTGATTTAGTGAAAATAGTGATTGATGATGCTTGGTTGAAAGAATTGAAAGATAAGATTCCTGAGCTTGCTGAAGAAAAAGAAAAAAGGTTTATGAAAGAATTCGGGCTTAAAGAATATGATGCAAAAGTAATTGCTTCCGACAAAAACCTTTCCGAGCTTTTTGAAAAAAGTGCCAAGGCAGACCCCCAATTAGCTGTTAGATTTGTTTCAAGGGAATTAATGGGTATTTTGAATTATAATAAATTGAAGATTGAGAATACAAAAGTTAATGCTGAAGGGATAATTGGGTTAATTGAACTGGTTAAAGAGGGAAAAGTTTCTGACAAGAATGCAAAAGATGCTCTCATAAAGTATACTCTTGAAGGAATCCCTCCAAAAGAGTTTTTGGAAAAAAATAATTCGCTTATTGATGCTTCTTCTGGAGATCTTGAAAAGGCAGTAAAAGAAATTATTAAGGAAAATCAGCTTGTTTTTGATGAATTCAAATCAGGAAACAAAAAATCTTTAAACTTTTTAATCGGGCAGGTAATGAGAAAAATGAAAGGAAAGGCAGATGCAAGAGTCATTCAGAAAATACTGGAAGGATAATTATTTTTAATCAAGAAAATATTTTTAATCAAGAAAATATTTTTTAGTAAAAAAACTGTGTTATTGCAATTTTTTTAAAAACTTTTTGCAAATCTGCAACTCATTTTTGGTAAGTGTTAATTTTTTGGGAAAGCTATTTAAAGCTAATGCAATTGTTTGAGTAGTAACACATTTTTTGAAAAAATAATCCCAATATTTCGCAATTTTTTTTCATAAATATTTCAAATGTGTTTAGGAATAAATATTTCCGCATTTTTTTAACAGGATAGGAGGTTAGACATATGTCTGTCGTTTCGTTAGTAAATAGTTTGGTTGCAAAGATTGATTCATTGGTTACAGGGAGGTTGTTCATGTACGTCATAATGTATTCGTACTCGAAAAATTTCTTTGACAATGTGAAGCTGTTCGGGAAAATTCCTTTATTTGCAAACATTTTCGGGTTTGCAGTTGCAGGAGCAGTATTTGCATTAGTTTCTGTTCTGTCTTTGATAGAACCGTTTGCTGTTAGACTGGTTAATTTTGTGAAAAACTTTTTTTCAGCAAAAATAAAACTGGAAATAACTGTTGGCGCACATCAAGTAGCAGTATTAACGCTCACATTAGTTTTGTTTCTCTGGGTAAGTTCTTAATTTGCTTTTACCCAGAGTTCAAAAAACTCTTTCTCATATTTTTCTGCAAGTTTTTGATCAAAAATAAAAACAATATTTTCAAAATTGCTGGTGTTTGCGTTTTTGGTCCAGTTATAGGAACCTGTAACCACAAGTTCATTATCAATAATCATAAATTTATTGTGCATTGTGTTTCCTTTTGGGGTTACTCTTAGATTAATTCCTTTTTCAGTAAGATTTTCATCTTGTGAACTTTTGGAAGCTGACTGCAGGTAATCAGTAATTACCCTGACTCTAATGCCATTGTTATTTGCACTTGTTAATGAAGAGGCTATTTCTTCAGAAGTAAAGGAATAAATTGCGGCATCAATAGAAGTTTCGGCGTTATTTATTGCTATTATTACACGTTCTTCGCAGTCTTCTTGTGGGCAGAAAAAAGCCTGATTTTGCTGTTTTTCAACACAACCCGAAAACAACAACAATAATATCGTCAATAAACGAATTTTCCTCATAATTGTTTTATTTGAGGAATTTCTTTTAAATTTAGCTCTTTTACAGGGGTTGTACCAAAAATCCTTTATAAATGCCCGACAGCAATGGTTATAGAAAGGGATCTAAAAAGTTTCGCCTCACGCCTCCTTTTATTTCCCCTTTTTCTTTTTTTTGCTTCTTTATTAATTGATTTTTATGAAAAAAATACTAGTTTCAATATTTGTAGTTCTGTTTTCCCTGAGTGTTTTTGCTCAGGATTACTTATGGGATTCATTAAGACCTGCAGCTGATTTTGCAGTTGGTTTTGATGCGCCTGTAAAAATAATTGTTTTTCTTTTGTCTATTGCAATATTTTTCATTTCTGCTTTAGCTTATGAGAAATCCAAATCCAAAAGAATTTTATTAGTTGCAATTGCATTTTTATTTTTTACACTTAAATGGCTGGTTAAATTACTTGATCTTTTTTATTCTCCAGGTTACTTTTTGTCAGATTCTTCGGAGAATATTTTTGAGCTTATAATTTTGGTTTCGCTGTTAATTGCTCTTTTTTATAAAAAACCCGGAAGTAAGCTTTTCGCCAAAGGAAAGTAGGCGTTAACATGGATGTTCTGGAACAGGCCCTCAAGTTAGATGTGCGAAAAAAAATATACAATACTATTAAAAAAAATCCTGGTTTGCATTTTAGAGAAATTCAAAGAAGAGTCGGTATAGCTACTGGTGCATTGCAGTATCATTTGGATTATTTAGTGAAAAAACATTTAGTGAAAACAGAAAGGGAAACAAAATTTTTGAGATATTATTCTGTAAGACAGGAGTTTGAGGAAACTTCCTTAATGGCTTTGCTTAGACAGGACTCAATGAGAAAAATAATTGTTTTCCTGATGCAAAGACGCTTTGCCAATAACCAAACTATTTCCAAACAAGTAAATCTTAGTCCTTCAACAACCTCTTGGCATCTTGAAAAGCTTGTTGAGAGTAGTGTTGTTGCTAAAGATCGAAGGGGACGAAAAACTTATTTCAAATTAACCGATAAAGAAAAGCTTGCTGAATTATTAGTTGGTTACAGAAAAAGTTT
Source organism: archaeon (assembly GCA_024653905.1). GTDB lineage: Archaea > Iainarchaeota > Iainarchaeia > Iainarchaeales > Iainarchaeaceae > UBA493. Next base: position 747 of record JANLGZ010000049.1, on the reverse strand, counting down.
CCTTGATGAAGCAGTGAATAATTTTGTGGAACTCTGGGAAGAGGTTCTTTGAATATTAATAAAATAAATATGGGAATGGCCAGATTTGAACTGGCGACCGTCCGATCACTGATCTATTTAATGTAGATTATCAGTCGGATGCTCCAACCAGGCTAAGCTACACTCCCACAATTTTACTTAGAAATTAGCTTGGAATACCTTTTTTAAACTATTTAAAGAATTGAATTTTCCCTATAATCTAGGGCTTCTTTTAGTGTTTTCTGCGTATATTTTGAGCATATAAAAAGATGATAAAATTGTGAAAAGGTATGAAATCACGATTCCTAAAACTGGGATTAGTGACAGTACTATAAGAATCATGGTGGCAGCCATTATAACAAAAATAGCGGCAAGGTTGAACAAATAATTTTTCACTCCAAATCCTATTGATTTTTGGATTGCTCTTATTCCTCCGATTCTTTCGAGAACAACTATTGGAACTACGTTAATGAAAAGTGGAGAAACAAAGAAGATAATTATTATTGCAATAAATATCCCAATAGCTAACCCGATTTCCTGAAACAATAAGTATGCAGGAGCAATGATGATTGCCATCAGTAGAACTACAAGAAAAGTAGTTACAATCGTTACAACAATTGTTGGCATAATTCTTTGTCTTATTGCATGGCTTATTTCATCAAAATTGTAGTTTCCTGAAATTTCGATTTGTGAAAATCCTTTGTAAGAAAAAATATTAAAAATTGCCTG
>JANLGZ010000047.1 GCA_024653905.1 archaeon | reverse complement strand
TAAGGTTTTAGAGGTTGTTAAAAAAGTTGATTTGATTCTGATGAATGACGGGGAAGCAAGGCAGTTGTTTAATACTTCAAGTCTGGTGAAGGCCGCACGTGAAATTTTGAAACTGGATTCCAAAATCGCGATTATAAAAAAAGGTGAGCATGGCTGTGTGATGTTCACGGATTCAAAACACTTTGCGTGTGCTGGTTATCCTTTAGAGGATGTTAAAGACCCGACAGGAAGCGGTGATTCTTTTGGAGGGACGCTTATCGGTTATCTTGCAAAAACAAATGATTTCAGTGAAGAGAACATGAGGAAGGCATTGGTGTATGCAAGTTGCGTTGCTTCATTCAATGCTGAAGGATTTTCTGTTGAAAAACTAAAAAAATTAACGATAAAAGATATTGAGAAACGCTATAAAGAATTTGAAGAAATTGTGAAGTTTTGATTATTTCTCCTGTCTTTTTTTTGGCTGTCCGTAGTTATTGAATTCCGCCCCTATAATCGAACCTGACGAATCTTTAACAAAAATTCCTTGGGTATCATAACGTAAGAATGTTAATTTTGTTCCGTTCATTGAGCTTCCGATAGTGACTTTGGCGCCTTGTTTATTTAGCTTTTGTAAAATTTCTGCGGGAATATATCTTGGTGCCTTCACGTTCCTGGAACCCCATCCATGGCCTAATGTTTGTATAACTTTTTTGACTTTATACCCTAAAGTTTCTGGTTTGGGGCTGTGTTTGTGTTTGGTTGGTTTAGGCATTATATCTCAAATAGAATAGATTGTTTTGCTTTATTAAGTTTTTTATTCCCTTAAATCTTTTGTGAACCATTAAAAAGCTTTCTAGCTTCAATTTCTAAGTGATTTTATGAGTTATGATGTGAAAGATATCAAATTAGCTGAAGCAGGAAAAATGCAGTTAGAATGGGCTGAAACCCAAATGGGGGCGCTTTTAGAGGTCAGGAAGCGTTTTGAGAAAGAAAAGCCGTTCAAAGGCCAAAGAGTGGGAATGGCTCTGCATGTTACCAAAGAAACCGGTATTTTGGTAAGAACCCTTATTGCGGGCGGGGCTGAGGTTGCTATTACTGGCTGTAATCCTTTAAGCACGCAGGATGATGTTGCTGCTGCCCTTGCAAAAGAAGGGGTTAATGTTTATGCAAAAAAAGGCGAAACCAATGAGGAGTATTACGAGTATTTGAACAAAGTTCTGGATATTAAGCCAACCGCAACTATTGATGATGGTTTGGATTTGGTTTCTGAAATTCATTTAAAGAGGCCAGAGTTAATTGAAGGTTTAGTTGTCGGAACAGAAGAAACAACAACCGGAATTATTAGATTAAAAGCAATGGTGAAAGAAAATGCATTGAAATATCCTGTTGTTGCCGTGAATGATAATAAAACAAAACACTTATTTGATAATTATTACGGAACCGGGCAAAGTACTCTTGATGGGATTTTAAGAGCTACTAATATTTTGTTTGCAGGAAAAACAATTGTTGTTGTTGGTTATGGTTCGTGCGGAAAAGGAGTTGCATTAAGAAGTCAAGGTTTTGGCGCGAATGTTATTGTTACTGAGGTTGAACCAATTCCTGCTTTGCAGGCTAAGATGGATGGTTATAGAGTAATGCCAATGGAAGAAGCTTCTCAAATTGGGGATATTTTTGTAACTGTTACAGGAAACAAAAATGTTATTCCGAGAAGTGTAATGCCAAAAATGAAAGACGGTGCCATACTTGCTAATTCGGGTCATTTTGATTCTGAAATTGATGTTCCTGGATTGGAAGAATTAAGTGTTGGTAAAAAAAGAATCAGATGGCAATTAGATGAGTACACTATGAAAAATGGTAAAAAAATTAATTTGTGTGCTGAAGGAAGACTGGTAAATCTTGGGGCGGCAGAAGGGCATCCAAGTGCTGTAATGAGTTTAAGTTTTTGCGGACAGGCACTTGCACTTGAATATGGTTTGAAGAACAAGTTAGATATTAATTTGCACATGCTTCCTGAAGAAGTTGATAAAAGTATTGCCCAGCTTCAGCTGGATGCAATGAATGTAAAAATAGATGAACTTACTGAAGAGCAAATAAAGTACATGAATTCATGGAAAGAAGGCACTTAAATCTCTTATTTAAACCAAAAAATCAACCTATCTGCTACATAACCAATACTTATTTATTCCATTGTTTGCCTTTATTCTTTATGGAAAACCATAACATGGATTCTGATTTAGAAGAGTTAGAGTCCTCTCCTGATTCTGATTCTATTATTGCTTTGCCTGATTCTATGGATCAGGCAGGTTTGGTTGATTTGATAGATCAGCCTGCATGGAAAACAATTCTAATTGAATTAGTTAAAAAGGAAAGAATGGATCCTTGGGATATTGATATTGCTCATTTAGCTGAAATGTATCTTGGAAAAATTAATGCTCTTACCAGTACTGATTTGAGGCTTCCTGCAAATGCTATTCTTGCTTCTGCGATTCTTCTGAAATTCAAATCTAATGTTCTGAAGCTTAGTGATATTGATGATGAGGATGAGTTTCTTGAAAAGAAAAAAGAAATGTCTCCTGAGGAAATAGCTGAGTTTGAATTGCTTTTGCCTGATTTGAAAAGCATCAGAAAAATAAAAGAGGGAAAAGTTTCTCTTGATGCTTTGGTGGATTCGATTGAAAAAATGTTACAACATTCTAAAAAAACTCAGGATAAAAGTTTTCTGAGAAGGGAAAGAACGAAGTTTGAAATGCCAATGTCAGATTTTCAGATTGACAAGGAAATGGATGCGGTGTACAAATTAATTACAAAGAATGCCGATTCTGAAGGATTAGTTTTGTTTTCTCAATTAATCAAAACCAAAGAAGGTGACGTTAAAAATATTGTTAGAACTTTTCTTCCGTGTCTGTTTCTAACCAATAAAGGAAAAATCAACATGTGGCAAGACGAGTTCTTCGGCGAGATTTTCATTGCCACGGTTAAGAGTGATGAAAAACCTTAATTATAATTCTTCTAAAATTTTTTTTGTTTTGTTTCTATTTTTTTCAAAAAGATTTGTAGTTTTTTATTAATCCAGTTAAATACTTGAAGTATTATATAGACAAGTGCAAAGAGTGCTAGCCAATACAAAATAGTGAATTCACCAAATTCTGTGCTAAGATTAAATCCAAGGAACATTTCAGGGAAAAGAAAATTCAATGCCAGTGCGATTGCCGGAGAAAAATAAAATTCGAATAAGTCAAGCCCTTGGTTCCCGATTATGTTTGCTTTTTTTCCTTCAGCTTTCATTATTTTTAGAATGATATAAAAAGCAAGGAATACCGGCATTGTAATCGCAATCATTATCAAGGACATTATCAGAAAGAATGCTATGACAAACCATGGTAATCCCTGGTCAATGAAAAAAGTTGATAGGGCTGAATGGGTCAGAAGATTAATCCCGTTTATCACTCCGGTATTCCATATTATTGCGAATATAAAAAATAGGATGATGCTAGTGACATTTTTTAATTTTTTCACAAGCAAAACACTATTGCTTTCCTTTTGGTATTTTTGCATTATTAAACAATGAAACTTCCACATTATTTAATTATATTGCACGATTCCCATTTTCTTTTTTCGGCGAGGTGTTCATCAGTCTGGCGAAGCCAATTGATAAATTTGACGATGCCTGTTATAAAACTATGCTTTGTAAAGGAAAAAAAGAGTACAAAATTAAGATGGTTGAGGACGGCAAAGAATTTTTTGTTTGTGGTGAATGTGCCAAAGGTTATGGGAAACGAAACCCGAAACCGAAAATTGAAAGAATTACCCTTGATTGAGGGTTATAACCTAAATGTTTGTAAATATAAAGTTTTATATTAAAGGTGTGTGGAATATTATTATGCAAGAAATGATTACCGTCCCGAAAGCTGAATACGCCATGCTCAAAAGACAGGCTAAACATGCTAATATTGATAGAGAGTTCCTCAAAGAACTGGTTAGTAGTTTGGCGGACATTAAGGCTGGCAGAGTAATTAGAGTCCGCTAATGCACTTCTTTACTTATTTCTTCTATTTCTTTCTTGTAAACATCCAGCAAAAGCAGTATTGAATTAATGATTGCCTGTTGGTCTTTTTTCTCGCTCATATTCACTAAATAAACGCTCTTCAAATCAGCATAAATCAAATAGTAAATTCTCTGTTTACCATGTTTCTTTTCTCGGAACCATTTTACATCAATTGGCTTTCCAACATAAGGGTTTTCTTCCACATGGTCAAGAATCTTCTCAACCCAATTTTGGAAGTCTTTTTCAGATTTATCCAGTTTCTCCTTAAAAGTTGCAGTAAAAAAGACCTTCCATTTAGTCATGTTAAAAGAATTATGCGTGACTTAAATTTAAAGGTATTCCAAAAGTCAAGTGAAAAAGAAGTTTCAGAAAATTTAACCACAATCACACATTCATTATTTGGTTAAATCACTGCTTTTTTATTTTTAACCAAAAAAACTTTTAAAACCAAATAAAGCATAATTGAACTTATTATTTTTCGGCGGGGTGTTTATTTCGCTTGCTAAAAATACTGACCAAAAGTAATAAATTCTTTGCAAGGCAATATATTATTAGGTGATTTGTTTGGCTTCTATTACTATGCTTCAAAAAAAGACTATTAAAGAGTTGACTAAAGAGGCATCTAAGGTGAAGGCTGATTTGAAACAGTATTTAGGGGATTTGGAACTTTATTCCGACCCTGGTTTTTGGGAAGCCATGCTTGAGGATGAGCAGGGTAAAGTTACCAAATATGCTAATATAAAGGATTATGCAAAGAAGATGGGTGTTGAATGACATCCTTTTCAACAACCCATAGGTTTGATAAGGAATTTTCCAAACTGGATTTGAGAACCAAAAAAGTTGTTTTGAAAAAATGGACAAGATTGTCGAAAAACCGCTTTTGGGAAAGCCGCTCCGAAAACCTCTTCAGAACCATTACAGTTAAAGAGTGGAAAAGCTGAGGATAATTTACAAGTATTTGGCTGGCCATGTGACTTTCCTGTATTTTGACGACAGAGGACACGTTTACTGAACGAAGTTTCAAAAAATTTATTTTTCGAATATTCTATAATAACGCTATAAGTTTTTCGGCGAGATTTTCCTCAGTTTGAATAATGATTCTGAGAAGAAAGCCTAATGAAAGTATAGGTCGGATTGAGATTGTTTTAAATATTATTTGAGGGTTATTAATTGTTATGGGATTTTTAAAAAGAGCTTTAGGAAGACTAACTACAAGATTTGGGAGAGCTAACGCGGCTGAAGAATTAAGTACGCGTAGATCCGATATACAGAGATTGAGACAAGCGTCCGAATATAATAAAAAAGTAGCTGCCGTTCCAGGCCAAGACGGAATAGTTAAGGCAATCAATTTAGCAGAGGCAGATATGATGGACTCATTAAGATCTGCGAAATCTGCTGAAGCACGCAGAATTGCGGCTGATGCATCGAAAAAATATCCGCGGTTAAAACCAGGTAAACCTAGCGGTCAGAAATAACTCTAATAATTTTTTTACATTATTTTTTTATTCAGTGTCTTTTTCCATTAATATTATTTTCCTCTATGCCCAGGAATCCGTTTTTTTCTGTTTGCGATTGATGCCACGGCACCTAGTGCAACTCCCCCAAGTGCTCCTTTGAATGCAAGGTGTTTATTTCTTTCTGGTATTCCTTGGCGGTTATTCTTAATTTTTTGGGTTGTCCTGTCGAGTTGTTCTAATTTTTTCAATGGTATTTTTGGCAGAACTTCCGGGTGCTGATTTAAGTATTTTTCAAGTTTTATGCTCGCACCATTCTCTAGTACAACAAGTCTTTTTTGAATTTTTTCAGCAAGAAGGGGATTTAATTCGCGAATTGGGGGGTTCCCAAAAAGCGCATGGATTTCATCATATTCTCCTCTGCACACATCTCGGATTGGAATTCCGTTTTCATTAAGTTGTTTTGTGAGTGCAGTGATTCCAAGTTCATAATTTACTAGTTCACGTCGAGTTGGCGAGGTCATATTCCCGTATAGAGTGGCGGTAAGTGCGCCTATTGTTGCGCCTATTGTTGCTCCTATAATGAGCTTTGCTATAAGTGAAATTTTCCTTGTTTCTTTTGCCATTTTATAATAACCTTTTTTGGAATATTTATTTCTATTCAATGCCTT
>JANLGZ010000043.1 GCA_024653905.1 archaeon | reverse complement strand
CAGGCGATCTTATACTTAACCTGACTCCTTCTTCTCCTGCCCAGAAGCACAGAATATTCTGATCAACAGGACATCTAGAGTCCTCAAACGAAACACCTGCAATAGTAATCATCCCTTGGTTTTCCTCATCTTTAGGTTGATAAATCTTGTCTTCAGTTATAATAAATTCTTTGTCAAAATCAAATTCTGTTAAATTTCCTGAATTAGAACAAGATGCAAACTCACAGAATGGGCCTTCCCTTCCAACAGCGCTTCCGTCAGGGCAGAGTTTTGCTTCTTCTGTACACCCAATATTTCCCATTGGTTCAAAGCCAATTGCTTTGATTTTTGCATAATCATAAAGCCCGACTCTCACCGCTACTTTATCACCTCTTGGACAGGAACATGCTTCACAAACAACATCATAAACCTGCTTTGATGCATAACCATCAATTTCAATTCCATGAACAGTGCTGAGCCATTCCTTGAGGATTTCCTCGTCAGTAGGTGCTCTGATATATTGTCTTCCAAGGGAATCATGCCATTTATCCCACTCATTACCATTGCATTGCACGGGGTTTATAGAAAACCACTGCCATTCTCCTGGAACAGGAGGTGTTTCAATATCTTTTAAAATAATACTATATCCTTTTTCTGTTTGAATAAAAGTTCCCTCTAAAAAAGCAAACCCGTTTTCTTCTCTGATTGCATTGAATGCACAGTCCTTTCCTGTAATATTAATAGTCAGAGAAGAATTGTCAGAATCACTAAGTTCTGCAAAACACGAGTTACAGCAGATATTTTCTTCGGTGCACGCCATTTTTGTGCATGCCTGTAAACCAAGATTTCCAGTTACAATTACATTGTTGTTCAAATAAATTTCTGGACTTTCAAGTAATTCGGCAACGGTTAATGCATTTGTTTGTCCATCAAACTCATAAGTGGTGCAACCCAGAAGAAAAACCAATCCAACTAAAATCAGCAGTGTTTTCATGCTATTACTATTGCTTTTTGATTTATAAATCCTTTTCGGATTGATTAGGCGTTTTGCTCATTTCTTTTAATTGAAAATTTTGTTATAAACAGGCTTAAAGCAAAAGTGAATATTGCCCCCAAACCAATTATCGCCCAATCCATTAGAGTTAGTGGAACAATTCCGAACCATTCATTAATGGGAAAAGATGGTCCAAACGGATTGTAAAGTATAACTAATTGCAGTAAAACCGAAAGCCCTAATGCCCCAATCAGCCATTTGTTGGAAAAGAACCCAAGCGATTCTTCTTCACGAATAACAACTATTCTTACAAACTCATAAATGATAAGAGAAGTAAATGCCATTGTTTGTGCTAAAATTAATCCTTTCGGCAAATAATAAAAGAAAATAGCAGAAATCACAATTGTAAGTATTACTCCTATGATAATTATGTTGATGCCTATAGGTTTTGTGATTACTCCTTCCTTTGCATCTCTTGGTTTTTGTTTCATGATATCAGGCTTTGGCGGGTCAACTCCAAGAGCAAGTGCAGGCAAACCATCAGTAAGCAGATTAAGCCAGAGCAATTGAGTAATGGTTAAAGCAACCAATCCTGTTTCGGGGGAAATTATTATTCCTGCAATAGAAACAATCACAACAACTAAAACTTCCGCAAGATTGCTTGTTAGTAAATACCTTACAAACTTTTGAATATTATCAAACACAGTTCTTCCCTGTCTTATTGCCTCTATTATTGTTGCAAAATTATCATCAAGAAGAATAATATCACTTGCATCTTTAGCAACATCCGAACCCCTTATTCCCATTGCAATTCCGACATCGGCCTGTTTTAATGCCGGAGCATCATTGACTCCATCGCCTGTCATTGCAACACTTAATCCTTTTTCTTTCAGTGCCTGCATTATTGCAAGTTTTTGCTGCGGACTAACCCGTGAAAAAACATCATACTCGTCCACTATTTTGCTGAATTCCTGCGGGGAAAAATTTTCAAGTTCTTTTGCATCAATTGCTTTTCCATTAAAACCAATCTTTTCAGCAATGGCTTTAGCGGTTAGTTTATTATCTCCTGTAAGCATAATCACTCTGATTCCTGCTTTCCTTGCTGTTTCCAATGCATTTTTTACTTCCTTTCTCGGAGGGTCAATCATTCCCTGCAAACCAATGAAAATCATTTCTTTTTCGGTATCCTCTTTTGCCAAAATATCTTTATATGCAAACCCAAGAACTCTGATTGCTTTCGAAGCCATTTCATCATTTATTTTCATTATTTTTTCTTTTTCAGCATGCGAAAAAACTTTTTTCCTGCCATTCAGAAAAATATGTGTGCAGTCTTTGAGAATTACTTCAGGTGCTCCTTTTGAATAAGCAATTGTTTTTGCACCATAATCAAATACAGCAGTCATTCTTTTTCTGTTGGAAGTAAAAGGAAAATCTTTGATTCTTTTCATGCCTGCCATTGACACTTTTGCCTTTAATGCAGAAACAGTGAGGGCAATTTCAGTAGGGTCTCCAATAAACTTGAGTTTCTCGTGATTTTCAATAATTGTATCATTGCAGGCCATTCCGCAAAGAAGTATCGGTTCTAGTTTTTCAGGATTAATTTTTTTATTGTTCAGTAAAAAATCACCTTCAATGCTTTGCCCGTTTCCAGTTACTGAATATTTTTGATTATTAAAATAAATTTCCTGCACAGTCATGCTGTTTTCTGTTAAAGTTCCTGTTTTATCCGTGCAGATAACATTCACCGAACCAAGAGTTTCCACAATTCCAAGATTTCTCACAAGGCTTTTTTTACGCAGCATTACTGTTGTCGCGATTGCCAAACTAATTGTAACAACTGCAGGAAGTCCCTCAGGAACTGCCGCAACCGCTAAAGCTATCGAGTTTTCGATAACCTCCAGAATCACGGGTTTTGTTAATAACAGTAATTTGCCTGCAATTATAAAAAGCACCAAAACAAGAACCCCTGCCCCGATTTTTTTGCTCAATTCCTCCAGCTCTTTTTGGAACCTTGTCGGACCTTCTTCTATACTCTGAAGTACTTTTGCAATTTTCCCGACTTCCGTTGTTTTTCCTGTTGCAACAACAAGTGCTGTTCCTTTGCCTTTTACAATACTGGTGCCAGTGAAAATCATGTTTGTTCTTTCAGCCAGCAGAGTTTCCTCATCTAGAACTTTTGTTTTTTTACCAACCGAATTGCTTTCTCCTGTAAGAATAGATTCATCCGCATAAAGCTCTGAAGATTCAATTAAGCGTGCATCGGCAGTAACTCTCATACCTTCTTTTAAATGCAAAATGTCCCCCGGCACAATATTTTCCGCATCAATTTCTACTAATGCGCCATTCCTGTAAACCAATGCCCTTGGTGCACCGAGTTTTTTCAGTGATTCAATATTTTTTTCCGCGTTATAATTCTGGAAAAAACCAAACAAACCATTAGCAAGCACAATTGCAATTATAAGATAGGCATCAATATTATCCTTAAAAAGAAAAGAAAAAAATGCAGCCCCAATTAACAGCAAAACCAAAGGATTAGTGAACTGCTCTAAAAATAATTTCAGGACAGTGGCATGTTTTGTTGTTTCAATCTTATTAGTTCCGTATTGTTCAAGCTTTTTTTCCGCTTCTTTAGAAGATAAACCGGTTTCTCTTGATTCAAATCTTTTTAACAATTTCAGCTTGTTCAATGAATGCCATTCAACCATGTTTTTCCCATCTTCTTTCTTTATTATAGAGGACTTCTGGATTTAAAATTGCTTTCTTATACTATCTGAACATGTCAACAACAAGGGTAAACCGTGCAAGAGAGGCATATCATTCAAAAGACATGGAAGCAACCAAAAAAGCCCATTCTCACGAGGCTTTTGACAAAGAACAAAATCAGGAAAGTTACGGTGATTATTTAGGGGACATGGTTTACGGTGCCCTTGATGGAATAGTAACTACTTTTGCTGTTGTTGCAGGATCATCAGGAGCAGGTTTAGGTGCAGGGATTATTATTGTTCTTGGTTTTGCAAATCTTTTGGCTGATGGACTTTCAATGGCTGTGGGTAATTACCTTTCGATGAAATCAGAACAGGATTATTACCGTGCTGAAAAGAAACGTGAAACATGGGAAGTTGAAAATTATCCTGAAGGGGAAGTTGAGGAAATAAAGCAGATTTACAAACGCAAAGGTTACACCGGTCAGAACCTTGAAAAGCTCGTGGAACTCATCACTTCAAAAAAAACCGTGTGGGTTGACACTATGATGGTTAACGAACTTGGCATGATTGATGAATCAAAAGACCCGCTTAAGGCAGGGGCGTATACCTTAGCTTCGTTTTTAATTGTGGGTTTTGTGCCAATGATAATTTTTGTACTTGCACTATTTGTTCCAATTGATTCAGCAATCACTTTTCCAGTGGCAATTGTTCTAACTTTTATAACTATTTTTGTAGTAGGTTCCCTTCGTTCTTTGGTTATTGCAAAACACTGGTTTAATGCAGGCTTGGAAATGTTTATAGTGGGCGGGCTTACTGCAGTAGTTTCCTATGGTATCGGTGTTGTCCTTGGCGGTCTCGTGCTTTAACGAAATTCCCCGTATTCCTCCAGAAGATTAATCATTTTTTCATGATAATTTCTTCTTTCCCTGTTCACTGATGCCATTATTTCATCCATTTTTGCTTCACTCATAAACTAATCACCTCTGGAATAGTTTTGGAAAAAGTAGTAGTATAAACTTTCGAAGCAGGGCTCAGTGCCGGTGCGGTTTTTGCCTTGGGCTTATGTTCGGTTTTGGATTGCGTGTAATCTTCAAATCCCTATTTTCGGCCCAATCGAATTCTTCTAACTTTCCGTTAGAAGCCATTTTCCCTTTTTTTGTATAACTTCTGCGTTCACTTATTCTCATTTTTTCTGACTGCCTGGCCATGGTTCCGCCTTGTGCTTCCCTGTAAAGTGGTACGCCTTTGCTGTTTGCATAACCAAGAAGATGATAAGTCATCTTTCTCATAAGGCCCCTTTTCCTTAAATCTGGCCTTACAACTGTTTTTATAGTAACAATTCCGTCATTATACTTAGGGTGCATTCCGGGAAGAAAATATTTAACAAAACCCAGGGGCTGTTTTCCTTGATATGCCAGGAGAAAGCATTGTCCTCTATTGAAAAGTATACGCATTGATTTTTCGTCATATTCAGGGTCAATTTTTTGAATATCTTTAATAATCTGTTCTGACAGTTCAGATTCAACTTTTGTATAATGGTCAACCTTAATGAATTCTTTTTTCTCTGTAGTCACGATTAAAATTAGGCTTAAGGTTATTTAAATTTTGGGTTCATCCGGAAAGCCATTTCACAACATCAAATTCAAGTCGGGTTCCGATAAACATGTTTGTTCCGTGACCCGCATTGTTCAGTTCTTTAATTTCAGAATTCATAAGAAGTCTATTAAGTGCCCGAGAAGAACCGAAAGAATAAGCATCTTCTTCGCTTGCAACAATCAAGATTTTTGTACGTGCAACTTTAGCAACATCCTCAGTCTGAATGCCCTTATAATCCAAACCAGGAGAAAGCAATACTGCTTTTTTAATTGAAGGCTCAAGTGCTGAAAAAATAAGTGCAGTATTAGCCCCAACAGATGCCCCAACCACGCTTGTTAAAACAAAACCTTCTCTTTGAAGAAATTCTTTTGCTGCTTTTGCATCAAAAACCATTGCTTTGAAATCCTGTTCTGAAAAATCATTCCAATTTCTCTTCAAACCATTCTGTTCCATGCTTTCACCATGCCCTCTGGAATCAATTGCAAGAACAGTAAAACCAGCTTTGTTCAATTTTTGTGCAAACGAATTATAACTGTCCTTATTCATGTTCAGTTGATGAAGCAAAAGAACCGCTTCTTTATTTCCTCTCCAAAGATTTCCCGCAATTCTGAATTCATCATCGGTTTTAAAATCAACTTTTTCCATGCTAGATTCCTCCGTAATACTGCTCTGGGTTTCATCAATGACTGCAGGGGTTTCTTTCTGAATATTTGTTTTTGCGCACCCTGCTAAAAATAAAATTAATAAAATTAAAAGCAAAATAATTTTATTTCGCATATTTTTTTTCAACCTCTTTCATTTTCTCATCAATTTTTTTCTCAGTTTCTAATCTTTCCAAACCAGCATCTCTGTAATCAACAAACTTCATGTACTCAACTAATTCAGGCTGAACTTTTCTAACTTCTTCGAGCATTTTCAAAACAATTCTCCTGTAATCAGGATGCCCATGAATAGTTGACCGCAGTTCAACCAAATGGTAAAGTTCCCTTAAGTTAAGATAATTACTCCACCTGATTTTGTAAGCAAAAGGAACAACATACTGTGCCTCTTTTCTGAATTCAGGGTAAATTTTTTCATAAGCATTTTTAGCTAATTCCATTTGTTCCTTAAATTCAGAAGCAAAACCAATTTGCTCTGCTTCAGGAGGCAAATCAAAACCATGTTTAACAGTTAAATCTTGTCTCTGCTGAGTCAAAACCCTGTGCCTGTGCAAATCTCTATAAGAAGCATAATTGCACATCAAATCAAATTCGTAATAAGCGTGCTCAAAACCTCTGTGGGGTTTATGCCTTCTGTTCTGCCTTTTCTTTTGATAAGTATTAATCGCATTAAGCCTTTCCTCTTTACTCATTGATTTTACTTTTGCTTTCACCTGCTCAAAACTCAAAAAAGTAAAAGGGTACAGTGCAGCAGCGCAAATCTTTTCACCTGCTTCCTTATCATAATCTGTAAGCACAACCTCTTCCTTATTTTCAGGTTCAATTCCTTCAAAAGTTTCATCACAGAGTTTCTGCATATCCTTTCTTGTTTCTTTCAAAAATTCTATTGTAGGGTCCCCGTATTTTCCTGTTGCTCTTTTTACAAAAGAAGGAATGTATTTCAAAAATTCAGTATGCATTTCTCCTGCAATATTTTTAGATTCCTGTAATTCATTAGAATGCATTCTTGTAATCAAATATTCAAAACTTCTCCCGTTTCCGAACATTCCAACATTGGTTGTTGTTGCTGCGGGTAATAATCCGCGCAGAATATCACAGGATTTTGCTTTAATGCTTGAGCCATAAGCTCTGTCACTTTCTTCTCCTTGTGGAAATTTTTCACTCAAATATTTTTTAGTTGGTTCAAGCAATTTTGCGTAAGTATCAAATAAAGAATCACAAGTATTTATGTATAAGTCAGCGTGTTTTGATTCCATTAATGCAGGCTCTAAATAATACCTATATTTTCCGTCAACTTTCTGGTCATAATAAACATACCTCGTGCTTTTTTCCAATGGGGAAATTCCTATTCTTGCATCCTCAAGAATTTTAGAAGCAATATTGCTTACGTTTTCGCATGCAATATGAGCTCCTCCAAGTTCAGCTACTGAATCATCTCCATATCCAACAAGAACTCTGTCATAGAATTCCTCTGCTTTCTGGGTTGCCACTACTTGGTCTTCACCCATTTCTTTCGAATAAGCAACAATTTCCTTAAAACCCATTTTTTCATCATTAATAAATTCGTCTAAAAGAAGCCTTCTGATGCTCTTTGAGGTTCTGCTGTATCTTGAAAATAAAGCCCCTTTCACGACCTCGGGGAGATTTCTAAGCACAAAAATATCCTTATCTAAATTCGTAAAAAACGGTTTCAGAATCTTTTCTTCATCAGCAGTAAATTCACTCATACAAACTCCCTATAGGAGTAGAGTTATTTACATTTTAAAAGTAACGTTTATGAGTCACAGATTATAATAGTTGACCTAAATTCAACTTCAAGGCCTGTGCTCTCCAATTTTATATTGAAATTTGGAGCAGTAACATTTTCATTAAGATTTATTATAAGCGGTTCGGTATTTTCAATGACATCAATAGCAGTTCCTTGTGGTCCTGTTCCATTAATATAAATGCTATAAGTTTCGTTGAAATGAGAAATTGGAGAAATCTGGTTTAATATTATGTGTCTAATTACACCATTATTTTCTATGTTCAAATTTACAATTGAAACTCCGTCAGATAGAATGTTAGTAACTTCCAGTTCAGCCTGCCCATTACATATGATGGTTCCTTGGATAAGTCCGGTAGAAATATCAAAAGTCGATTTAACATTTTTGCTTGCACTTTCACTTGCGGATAAAAGGAAAGTAACCACAATAACAGCTATTAGAACGGCTCCGCCTATTAGTAGTAAATACTCCAAGCTCCCTTGTGCTTTTTTCATAGAATCATTTCTTTTTCTTAACAAGAACAATCAATATCCCAGAAATCACAATTATCGCTAATACTGTTATTGCTATTCCCTGCAAAGGCACATCAATTGGCTTATTTTCTGTTATTTTAATATTCGCATCTTTTACAAGATTGTTTTGTGCAGAACCTATAGGATTAGTATTGAAAAGATCATCAATTCCTCCAATAATATTCCCTGCCAAATCTGAAGTAGTAACAGTTATTGTTTTTTCCTGTATATCAAAATTAATTTCTTTATCAGAAGTTGATAGAATAATTGTTACTTTATAATTTCCAGGTGCCTTAGGAATCCATTTTTCGTCAAAATCAAGTATGTATGTTCTTCCGCCGTCCAATAAACTTGTTGATTCTTCAGTTGCAAACACTATTTTCGAATCTTTAAAAATCTGAATCTGAACAGCCATTGCCTGCTGTCTTGGAAAACCATGTGCAATTTTAATGGATAAGTTTGCAGGGCTTCCGACAACAAGATCACTGAATGTAAGTTCTCGTGTTAATGCTTTGTAA
>JANLGZ010000038.1 GCA_024653905.1 archaeon | reverse complement strand
TTTGTGTGTCTGATTGTTCCATCAACATGCTCAGGTGGTGAATAAATTGTGTAAAACTTGAGTTTGTCTTTATCTGATGTGTTTACAACATTGTGCCTTGCGCCAGCAGGAATTATTACTCCGTCTCCGTCTTGTACTTCGTGTTTTGTTCCATCAATGAACACTGCTCCTTTGCCTGACTCGAACCTGAAAAACTGGTCAATATGTTCGTGAACTTCCTCACCTATGTCTTCTCCGGGCATAAGGCACATCAGCACAAGCTGGGAATTTTTCCCTGTATAAAGCACCCGTCTAAAATCCGAATTTTTTCCAGTCTCATTCTCAAGATGAACAATAAATCCTTTCATAACCATTCGTATCAACTCCTCTATAACTATTATTGCAAAGCCTTTTTACACCTTGTCAGGTCAGATGTCAAAGTCATTTTTTAAAAACGATTTCCAAAACCCATTTTTAGCGCGTTTATTTCTTCAGTTCCCTTTGAGGCAGGGTTATTTATTTTTTTATTGTCTTAATTTTTGATTACCCCCAGAAAACAATGCATTTTCCAGCCTATACAACCGGTGTAGTAATGATGGCTTTTGTACTTTGCCTTATCTCAAATTACACGTTTATTTGAGGATAAATCTGCCCCTTGCGTACCCTAGTTTTGGTTGTGTGGTATGAGGGACCATCTTCGGTGGGTTTAGCCCCTATTGGTTGTTAATAAATCAGAATCTTTTTTGGCATTTTTTTGAATAAACATTTTTAAATCGATTAGTACCCTTTTTTGTATTATTCTTTTGTTGGGGTAAACTAAATGCATAATCACACTGATTCTTATAAGGCACTTTCCGTTACGGACATTAATCGAGTAAAAAAATTCGCTGAATCTCACGAAACTCCTTTTTTGTTAATTGACCTTAAAAAAATCGCGAAAAAATATGATGCGCTTCATAAAAATATGCCTTTTGCAAAAATTTATTATGCTATGAAGGCAAATCCTGCCTGATGAAGTGCTTGAACTTCTTTCTAAAAAAGGTTCTTTTTTTGATGTGGCTTCAATACAGGAAATAAATCAGTTGCTTAATCTTGGTATTTCTCCTAAAAAAATGGGTTACGGTAACACCATAAAAAAAGAAAAACACATAAAATATGCATTCGAAAAAGGAATAACTCTTTTTACAACTGATTGTCTAGTAGACATGAAAAAAATTGCAAGAGCTGCGCCTGGATCAAAAATTTTTGTCAGACTTTTGCTTGATAACACTGGTGCTGACTGGCCATTGTCAAGAAAATTTGGCACCCATACAGAAACTGCTTTTAATCTTCTTATTGAAGCTAAAAAACAAGGTCTAGTTCCTTATGGCGTGTCTTTTCATGTTGGTTCACAGCAACATGATATTGGACAATGGGATACTGCAATTTCGCTTTGTAAATATTTATTTGAAAGCCTTGAAAAAGAAGGAGTTTATCTTAAAGCAATAAATTTAGGTGGCGGACTGCCTTCAAATTACCTTAGTCCTGTTCCGAAAATAAAAAAATATATGGAGCATATAATTAGGTTTTTGAAAGAAGATTTTCCAAACAAACTGCCTGATATTTTTATTGAACCTGGAAGATATATGGTTGGAGATGCAGGAATTATTGTAAGTGAAGTAGTGCATGCAACAAGGCGGTCTGAATTGGATTCAACTTGCTGGGTATATCTTGACATTGGAAAATTCGGAGGGTTAATGGAAACTCTTGAGGAGTCAATAAAATACCCTGTATTTTTTCCCACCCATTCTACCGCTGAAGAAACAATGCCTGTAATACTCGCAGGACCTACTTGTGATAGTTTTGATATACTTTATGAAAAGTTCAACTATAATTTTCCAAAAAGCATAAAAGAAGGCGACCAAGTTTTTATTCTAACTGCTGGAGCATACACTCGAAGTTATAGCGGAATATGTTTCAATGGTTTTCCTCCACTAATGTACTATATTCTTAAGTAAAATAAAATTAAAGTGTGTTTTATTATTTTCTTTAATAAACGATAGTTTGAATTAGTCAGTTAAACTCTTCTGTATTGTTTCCTTTAAAAGGTTTTTCAAATTTCTTATTAGCGGTAAAGAAGTGAGTTTTTTATGGTTTATTCTGAGAAAGAAAAAAAAGAATTGTTTGAAAAAATATGGTCAATAAATCCTGTTGATGACCGCAAAGGCACATGGTGGTGGTGGTTCTGGTTATTCTTTATTGACAACCCGAAAAATCCTGAAAAACCGCACCAGTTGATGATTCTTTGGTCAACCAAGAATGAAAAGGAAATAATCTGCAATAACCGTGTTTTTAAGTTTCCGCACAAAATCAATCTGAAAAAAAGCAATGCAATTTTTGATGGAGTAACCGCGGCGTGGTACTTTGATGGAAAAATGCACGAAGCTTATTTGCTTGAAGAGTCAAAAATTACTCTTACAAAAAAACCATATTCTTTGAAAGCGGATTCAGCAAATAAAACAAGTTTTTTTGAAAAAAACGGGAAATTTAAAGTTATTATAAATAAAGGCAAAAAGAAATTTGACTTTGATTTGAAGTTTGATGAAACCAACGAATTCACAAAACCCACTTATTCAAAAAATAATTATTTTAAAGGTTCATTGAGCTTCAGTGCATTGGGGCTTCCAAAATCCGATTTAACCGGAAACATTTCAGAATCAGGAAAAAAGAAAAAAATCAAAGGAAGCGCATATTTTCAGCATGTGATTGTTAATGCCCCTTCTCCTTCTTGGTATTGGGGGATATTTCATTTTCCTGAGGGAAGTATTCTTTCTTATTTCAATCCGCATATAGGTCCGGCTGTTCTGAAAGGGAACGGAACAAACAAGTTTATTGGCAAGGGGAACATTTCTATGGGAGATGACCTTTCTTTTAAGAGCAAAAAAACAGGGAAAAAACATTTCAGGGTTAAAAAAGTTAAAATAAGAAAAAATTCGGATGGCTTCCCTGTGTTTGCGGTTAGCGGGGAAAACAAAAACGAAAAAATTTCTTTTGAGGTTGACTGTTATTCTGAGGCTTATTGGGAGTTTGAAAAAAAATCAATGGGTTTTCTGAAAAGCAAGTTAAGGTACAATGAGTATCCCGCAAAAATAAAAAATTTCAAAATCAGGGATAAAAAAGGAAACTCCTTATTAAGCACAAAAGAAATAGGTGAAGGAATCGGAAACGCAGAACACTCATGGGGATTTTTGATTTAATCCCATGCTCTGCTGAACCCGTTTTTTTCCTTTGCAAATATTTTTTATCCAGATTCTGCTTTTTTAAATATTTTTTATTCAGATTCTGCTTTTTTAAATATTTTTTTTATTTAGATTCTAATTTTTTAAGTATTTTATCAATTTTTTTATCCATTTTATCCATTTTTTCCATAAACTCTTTATGTTTCTGCATTTTATGTTCTATGTGTTCCTTTATTTTTTCATGGCCCATTCCATGTCCTTCTTCATGACAGCATTCATGTTCTTTGTCTTCTTCATGGCAGCATTCATGTTCTTTGTCTTCTTCATGGCAGCATTCATGTTCCTTATGTTCGTGTTCGCACATTTTAACAATCACCCTTTTGGTTTAATCATGAATTAAGAAAGTAAATTATTAACAAGTTACGCCATATTCTGTAATGCCTTTTTTTGTTTATCTGGTTGAATGCCGTGATAAAAGTTTTTACTGCGGTTATACCTCTGATTTGGAAAAAAGGGTAAAAACCCACAATGAGGGCAAAGGAGCTAAATATACCAAGAGAAGAAGACCCGTGAAACTTGTTCATTTTGAAAAATTTGAAACTAAAAGCGAAGCCATGAAACGCGAGCTCCAAATCAAGTCATACTCGCGAAAGATAAAGGAAGGCCTTGTTTTTGCCAAAATTTAGCCAATGCTAAGTTTTATAAACCCTCAGCTAGGATTATTATGTATAGAAAGCGCGTAAGAATAGCCGGTTCAAACGTTCCGGTGAGTGAGTAGAGAGAAAATCTTTTTCTTCGTTTTTACCTGTTTTCGTAAAAAAAGGGTGATTTTAACACATGAGTTTCGAAGATATAAAGTTTAGTAGTGAAATTAAAGACGCAATAAAAAAAATGAATTATGATAAAGCAACACAAGTACAAGCTGATGCAATACCGTTGATTTTAAGCGGTCATAATGTAATTGTAAAAAGCCAAACTGGAAGCGGAAAAACAGCAGCTTTTGGAATACCAATTTCTGAACAAATTTTTAGTGGCAAAAAAAAATCAGCATTAATACTTTCTCCTACAAGAGAACTTGCTGTTCAGGTTAAGGATGAATTAAGAAAAATAAATAGTAAAACAAGACTGAATATTTTTGCTTTTTACGGGGGTCATGGTATTACCTCTGAATTAAGGGATATTGATAAGGGTGTTGACATTTTATGTGCAACCCCTGGAAGATTATTGGATCATTTCAGAAACAAAAATCTTAATCCAGAACAGTTTGATATTATTGTTTTAGATGAAGCAGACAGAATGTTAGACATGGGTTTTATCAATGATATAAAAGAAATACTGACCCAGGTTAAACCAAAAAGTACTCATTTGTTTTCAGCAACTCTTGATGGATCTGTTGCTCATTTGATTAAAGAATACATTCCAACTTATGAGGAAATTATTCTTTCTGATGAACTTGTTGGTAAAAATATTTTTGAAAGACACATCAAGGTTCCAAAAGAACACAAAACAGATGCACTTTTAGAAGTTATAGCTGAAGCAGAAGACGGAAGAGTATTGGTTTTTGTTGCAACAAAAAGAAGTGCTGATTTTTTATCAAAAACACTTTACAAAATGAGATATACTGTTGAAAGTATTCACGGAGACAAATCTCAAAGAGCAAGAGAAATTGCTTTGGAAAAATTCAAATCAGGAAGAGCAAAAATTTTAATTGGAACAGATGTTGCAGCAAGAGGATTACAAATTGATAATGTTGAATATGTTGTGAATTATGATCTTGCTCAGGATGAAGACACTCATAAACACAGAATCGGCAGAACAGGAAGAATGGGCGGAACAGGTCATGCAATAACTTTTGTTGGCGAAGACGGAAGCATTATTGCTCCGCCAAAAATGTATAATAAAAAAGGCGGCAGAGGAGGCGGATTTCGTTCAAATAATAGCGGAAGAAGCCAAGGCTCTAGTTATGGTCGTTCAGGCGGTTCTGGCAGAAGCTCAGGCGGTTATTCTGGTGGAAGATCTAGTGGTTCAAGAAGCAGTTCTGGTGGATATTCTAGTGGGCGTTCTGGAGGATCTAGAGGCGGTTCTGGTGGACGTTCTGGAGGCGGTTATTCTGGTGGAAGACCTGGAGGTGCTAGAAGCAGTTCTGGCGGAAGATCAGGTAGCAGTTCTGGCGGATATTCAGGTGGAAGATCAGGCAGTAAATCAGGAAACAGAGGCTAGGTTTAGTTTAAGAGACTAATTTCACAATTTTCTAAACCTTATTCTTTTCGGATTTTTTGCGGAGGGGCTATTGGAAGTGTAAAAGAAATTTCAGTTCCGCTTTTGCCTTTAATAGTGCTTGTTTTTATTTTCATTCTTCCTCCGTGTGATTCAATAATTCTTCTTGCGGAGTTAATTCCAATCCCTGAACCGCCTGCATCTAATTTAGTGCTAATTTGCTTGCCCTGCTTTAAATCATTAAATACTTTTTCGGGAATTCCAGGACCATCATCTTTAATAGAAAAAATAATCCCTTCCTTGTTTTTTGTTCTGCGAAAACTAAGGATTACAGTTCCGCCTGTTTCACTGGACCGGATAGCGTCAGATGCATTTTTTAAAAAGTTACTTAATGTACTGTTTAATTCCACCAAATTAACATGAACCATCGGATCTTCCCTGTTTTGCTGGACATGTGTTTCTTTCGGATAAATAAATTTAATCTCATTATCCCCTGCAAAGTGTCTTGTCACCATTCTGGTCATGTTTAGTAAGTCATTTGGATGTATATCCTGTCTTTTGATTTGGTCAGGTGAAATTCTGTGTAATCTGAGTAATTCAAGCAAATCCTGCAATTGCTTAACTGCACGGCCCATTGTTTCAGTGTGTTTTGTAAGAGTTACTGTATCGGGTGTAGATTTTTTCAATGCTCTTAACATAAGTTCTTGGGCTGCCAACATTGTTGCAACGGGCGTTCCCATATCATGGCTAACCCGTGCAGTCATTTCTCCAAGTTCTATTCTTCTCTGATTTTTAGCATTTGTGCCCTCTGTTTTCATTAGTTTTTCTGCCGCACTTGTAATGTTTCTCCAGCTTATTTCAACAAGACGCCCGTTCTTTGGATGAATAATAAAATCAACTATTATCGGCTTTCCGTCTTTTGAACTGTGAGAGTGTCTGAATGCAACTTCCTGAATTTCATTAGTTTTTAAAGCCCGCTTCATTGCCTTTAAAACATCTGCTCGGTGTTCTTCTAAAATAAAATCAAATATAGGGGAAGCTTTTTTTGCGTCTTTAAAATGAGGCAATTGTGAAAGTTCATTGTTTATTCTGATTATTTTTCCTGAACTATCAACCAACGCCATTGGAGAATGGTGATTCCTGAAAGTTTCATTCCCGTATAAATAACGCATATTTCTTGCAAAAAAAGCGCCTTTTGATGCAATTCTTTTAATGCCCTGTGAAAATTGGGAATTTAAAAATCTATCAGGTACTTTTGCCATTAGTAAAAAAACTCCTGCAGAGTATATAAATCAGGTGTATTCAGAATTGCTTAATCTGGCTGTAATATGCCAGAAACTGCTGTTAAACTGGTTTTGTTCATTTGAGCTGATTATTTTTTTGTTTTGGCAATATTTTTTATTATAATTGCAGATTAATATATTCGGGGTGTATTGATGGGCTTATTATTTTCTCTTATTCAAAAACCAGTTCAGAAAGAAAAACCATTAGGGGTTTGTATTCCTGACCATGCAAAATCAAATAAACAAAAAATAAAAATTGCTACTTTTCCAAGTTCTTTTGAAGTGGATGGGCTTTATGAAATAAAAAAAGAAGTCACAATAACAGGCAAAGTGCTTTCAGGTTCGATATCAAAAACATCAAAACTGCTTTATAATGACAATCGTGTTCTTGTAAAAGAAATACTGTGCCATGGAAAAATTGTTGATTCTCTTGAAAAAGGAAACACTGGAGCAATCACAATCAGCCCTGAAACATATGTAATGTTTAGCAGGGGCAACATTCTGGAGTTTGAGTAGGATTGGTACTTCTCCCAAAGATTCGTTCAGCACTTGCTTCGCTTAAAAGAACTTTGGCTACAAACGCTTGGCTTGCGGAAAAAAGAGCCAGACAAGAATTGGTAAGAAATGCTGGTCATCCTATTCAACTAAAAATGGTTTCCTCTATTCATCCAGAATTACTAAAAAATATTACCCGTAAATACCGTGTTCCTGAAACGTATGCCCGTGGTTTTGAATTGCCAACTCAGCTTATTAAAGAAAAGAAGAGATTAGTTGAGATAATTAATGCGTCTAATAAACAGATATCTGCCAATTTTAAAAGGCGTGATATTATAGCGGATGCCAAGGATGATATTAAAGATGCTCAAGCTAGACTTGGTTGGGTAAATGCTGTTTTGGAACAGATTGGGTTTCGCTCTGAATAGAATCTAACTCCTTTGAGCTGAAGCTTTAAGGCAAAGTTAATGTTAAGCGATTTTATAACTAAAACAAGGTTTTTATTAGTTCCCTAACAGATTTGAATTAGGATTATTTTAACGCAGGAGTAGCGAAGCGGTCAAACGCGACAGACTCAAAATCTGTTGGCCTAGCGCCTTCGGAGGTTCGAATCCTCCCTCCTGCACCAGTACTTTTTTCTTTCTCTTGGGAAGAGAAAGAAAAACCTACACTAAAAAGAAAGAGAACAAAAACTAATTAATTTAGATTTATTTATGCAATATTGTTTTGTTTAAG
>JANLGZ010000037.1 GCA_024653905.1 archaeon | reverse complement strand
GAAAAAAGGTTTCATGAAATTCCGGATATTCTTCAATTCTCTGGATTGCCCATAAAATATAGGCTGGATTCTGGCTATTGAACATCGAAACAATGAATTGTTCATTTAGTTTGTTTTTTAATATTTCATGAATGGCATCTTGAGAAGGACCATAAACTGTATGCCACAAGGTATGACAGGTGTAAACGGCATCTTTAATCACCACCTCGGCAAGGGCTGGCTGGGTGGCTGCCGTATATCCGTCCACTTCGTATGCCTTGTTATATTTGCGAAGTGTGCCGTGAAAAAATTCCCAAGCTGTGAAAAAATTTTCAGTGAAAAATCAGTGGACTGATAAGTGAAAAATCCTGCTTTACTATCTCCTTTTTTTATGGATTCCCATTTTTCTGCAAAATGTTTTGATGCAGAATTTTTTTTCATAAAAACCTCTCGCGACCAGAACATTTCCAATGGCAAAAGAAGATTATCCGGATTAAGCGCTCTCTTGAACATGCTGATGGGATTGTACAAATCCCTGAAGTTCATTATTGGCGAAACGCTTATGGGTTCCACGTCATATTTTTCTTTTGAAAATTCCTTTATCAGCGAATTATAATGCACATCGCCGAATCTGTTAGAGCCGTTCAGAGAATAAACCTGCCTCCAGGCTTTCGGAAGAGAAAAGAACATTACCTTGTGCTTCTTTTTTTTCCTTTTAAAAATCTGTATGGAATAAAGTGAAAGGGCAAAAAGTTTTTTTCCAAAATCCAGCAAAGGCTCGGCAAAAAACAATTTTTTATATATAATTCCAAGTTTATTTGTCTCGTCCGGTTCCTTGAAATAAACCTGTTTATTATTCAGAACAACACACATATCAGAAATAACTGATGGCCAGAGAGAAATTTTTTCGTAAGAGCATAATTCAGCCAAGTTTTTTCCATTCTGAAATTCTTTGAAAGAAATTCCTGACAGCCATTTCACTAATTCAAAATTTGTGAATTTTTTTGTTGTACTTTTTTCCGACATCATCAACCTGCCCCCTTATTTTTACGAAAGCCAAAAACAGGACTGATGAGACGTTTGATTATTATATAATCGCTTCTAGTTGGAAAAATATCTATTTTTACCCCAAGTTTTTTTAGAAACAAGTAGTGAAATGGAAAAGATACAATTTGTCTTACCGCCTCAATCAGAATAAGACCAATAACACCAAAATAAGATATGAGAAAATACCCGATAATTACTGTGTTGATAAGAGAGATGAATGAAAGAGTCAGGAGAAAATCGTTCCTGTTCATTATACGATAAAGATTTCCAAAGCCCGTGAAACTTGAGAGTATTATAGTGATGGTAAAGTAAGGTACAAGTGAAACCGCATCAGAGTAAGCGGGAAAAATAATCGGGAGTATTATTGGGGCAAGGAAAAAAATTGCCACTCCTATACCAGAAGCAAGCAGTGCAACAGCTTTAAAATTCAAAGAAGCGTAACTCGATAAAACAGCCATATCATCAGCCTTTTCACCAAGATAAGGGATAAAAACCTCGTTGATTGATGCACTTGGAATGTTTATGGCATAGGCAGATATCTTTTCAAGGAGATAATAGAAACCCATCATGACTGGATTGATAAATAAACCAATGAAAAACAGTTTTATTATTGCAGTTGCTCTCTTCACAAAATTCGTGAAAAAACTTATTTTCGCATACTTTATAACTTCCTTTTTCTCAAAAGATTTATTCTCATATTTTATGCTCAGAGAAAATAAGTGCGATGCAATAAGTGCAAGGGCAAGGGACATTAATTTCGCATAAACCGCACCCATTATACCAAAGTCAAACAGGATTACAAAAGCGAACGCTAAAATCAAATTAGCCATGTTCTCAAGAACAGCAATCTTGAGAACTTTTCCAAACATTTTGAAACCTCTAAAAAGAGAATTGTAAACCAGTGACAACGGAAACATTATGACTGTTATTGAAATATATCTCAGAACGGAAATAGCAGGAGCATCAATATTTTCCACAAAATACTGCCCGACCAACAAGAGACCTAAACAAATAGTAATTGAAACAACTAAAGTTATTTTCCGAGTTTTTGAAAACAGTATTTCCGATCTGAATTTTGCAATAAAAACATTGAGGGTTTCGATTATACTTTCTAACCCGAAAATATATGCAGTATTGGTTACAAAGGCAAACAAATAAATGAATACACCATAATTATCAGGTCCCAAATAATTTGCAATTATATAAGTATATAAAAGTCCATTCAGTAGCAAAAAAATCTGGTTTGTATAGGAAAACAAAAAATTTTTTGTGAAACTAGCAAGATTTGACATTTTTAATCCTTAAATAGTTCTCTTTAGGTGCTTAAAAACCATTTTGGTTCAGTTAAGCATTTTTCCGAAACCAATCAACAAAAAGCCTTATTCCCCTATCAGCACTAGTTTTTGGCGAATACCCGAGAACTTTTTTTGCTTTGGTGATATCTGCTAAAGTTTCAGGAGCATCCTCGGCATGGAAACCAACATGTTTCACAAGAGCTTTTTTTCCAAGGTTCTTTTCTATCAATGAAATGAGTTCATTTATAGTTATTTTTTTTGAGTACCCTAAATTAAATACATTAAATCCGGCTTTAAG
>JANLGZ010000046.1 GCA_024653905.1 archaeon | reverse complement strand
ATTTTCTGAACTTCAATCAAATTAGAATGCTGTTCCTGTTCGGACTTGTTTCCGGTTATAATAACAGAATCATTCTTTTTCAGCAATCTTTTTTTCTTCAAAAGGCTAACTATCTGATTTGAATGCAGAAGCTGCTTTTTCTGCAAAAGCAACGGAGCAACACCAAAATACAACTGCAGAATCCTCGAGGTCCTTTCAGACCATGTTAAACCAATAATTTGAATTGGTTCTCTAAACCTTGAAATCATCTGGCAAGTATAACCTGATTTAGTAAATGCAACTATTCTGTTTACTTTCAGATACTTGCTCAACTGAAAAATTGTTTTTGTAATAGAATCACTCACATTAGTCCCAAGTTTCATTGCAACCATGTTTGGAACGCTTTCCTCAACAGCCTCACATGCACTCCTCATTTCTTTCACAGCCGCAACAGGATTAATTCCTACAGCAGTTTCTCCTGAAAGCATCAAACAATCAGCACCATCCAGAACAGAGTTGGCAATATCACTAATCTCAGCTCTTGTGGGATAGGATTTTTCAATCATTGATTCAAGCATTTGAGTAGCTACAACAGAAAATTTTCCAGCATTCAAAGCCTGTTTAACCATTTTTTTCTGTAAAAGCGGAATTGACTCAGGTCTTACTTCAGCACCCAAATCACCTCGTGCAACTATTATACCATCAGCCTCTTCCAAAATTTCTTTGAAATTATTCACTCCTTCTTTTGATTCTATTTTTGCAATCAAAACAGAATCGCTTCCTGTTTTTTTTCTCAGATTTTTTAAATCAAAAGAAGACCTGCAGAATGAAAGCGCATAAAAAAGAAGTTTTTTGCTCTTAGCCCATTTAATTACTTTCAAATCTTTTTGTGAAAGAAAAGGCAAACCCAATTCGGTCCCTGGAATATTGACTCCTTTATCATTTTCAAGCAAAGCACTTGTTAAAAATTTTAATTCTAATCTTTTATTTGTTTTTGAAACTATTTTTGAAGAATACTTTCCATCCTCAAATAAAACTTTTTTCCCAACTGTTACTTTTGCGTAAAAATCCTTATTAAAATAAATATTTTCTTTTGAAGAAAACCCGATTGTTATATGCTGCCCTTTTTTTATTTTAACCTCAGAATTTGTTTTTATCCTAATTTCAGGGCCTTTCAAATCAACTATAATAGGAATTTCTTTTGAAACACTTTTAACAGTAGAAACAAGTGCTGAATATTCTTTTGTTGAACCATGAGCAGTATTAATTCTAACCGCAGTAACCCCTGAATCTATCATTCTTTTTATTGTTTTTTTAGAAGAACTAGAAGGACCTAAAGTAGCAATTATTTTAGTTGAATAAAAGCTCATGCAAAAATAGTGGTTTTTCCAGTATTTTAAATCTTCTATTTGGATTTCTGGTTTTTAGAAGAGTTTTTTTTAGAGTCTTTCTCTTCAGGAATTTTATCAATCAAACCCGCTACTTCTGAAGCAAACTTTTTCTCAAAAACATTTAATTCCTGCATTTTTGAATCTATTCTTTTCAGATATTCACTGATCGATTTATCCCTATCAATAATACTTTGCGCCAATTCTCTTTTTGATTTGTTATAATCCTGAATGCTTTTATTAACCGTATTAAGAAATTGTTGTTTAAATAATTCTAAAGATTCCATTGTTGCATTGAATTTTTCAAGATCAATCTGGTCTTTCAAATCATCAATTTCTTTTGCTTTAGATTTTAGTTTTTTATCCCACTGAATAAGATTCTTTGCAAATAAATCATCAACATTAGCAATATACTGTTTTTTCAATTCGTTCAAATTAGAATCCTCTATACTTTTCACTTCCTTCTTAAACGCAATTAATTCCTTATTATAATCAGTAAATCTCGCATCAACCTGCAAATCTATTTCTTTCTGCCTGCTGATTAAATGACCTTCAAGTTCCTTCATTTTCACAAGCCTTTCAGTAATTCCCTGAGGATCAACCTTTGCAGCCATTTCTTCAAACTCAGCCAGTTCATTTTGGATTCTTGTTGTTAATTCTTCCTGTTTTTCCAGTTTAAGGTTATCAATTTTTTGTTTTGCATCTTCCAATAACCCTTCAGTTATTTTTGATTCTAATTGCAATGTTCTGTTTACTCTTGCTTCAATATCATCCCTTTTCTTGATTGATCCTTCCATGAATTCGTTAAACTTGGATTCTGTTTCCATTATTGCAGTATTAGTATCAGAAATCATCTGACTTTTAATTGAATCCAACCCAGTTATTTTTTCATCAATGCTGTTAAGCAGTTCTGCATTGAATTTTTTTTCACCCTGTATTTTTGAAATCTGCGCCTGAACTTTTATATTCAAATCTTCCATGTGTTTGGCTCTTGACTCAATGACTTTTTTTATTTCATTGGATTTTTCATCAAGGTGCGCATCAATCTTGGCGTTGTTTAATTCTCTCTGTGAATTAAGAACTACTTCAAATTTTTTTGCCTCAATTGCAATCTTGTCCTTTATTTTTTTATCAAGAACCTCATCTAATTCTTTTTGAATTTTTTCCATTTCCCCAAGCTTTGAATCAACTGTAGCCATGATTCCTTTTTCCCACAACTCTGAAATGTCCGCACTACCACTAAGAGCAGCATACTGCGGATTTTTAATCGGTTTTGAAATCAAAGGTGCTTTCAAATCATCATCGTCAAGATTATCATAAACTCTACTGTAAATATCAGAAGAATCTGAATCGGAATTTTTTGTTTCAGAAAAATCTGATTTTACAAATTTTTCACTTGGCTCGTTCTTGGTTTCCTGAAGAATTCTCGCCGCCTGCTCACTTGTAACCCCGACACTTTTCAGATTTTCAATTATTTCCTTGTCACTTATATTTAGGCCTAATAATTTCCTTACTGAATCTTTGAGAATTTTTTCCTTATCCATTACAAACCACGTATATTTGAATTATTAATTGGGTATTTCTATTATATAAAAATGAGGGTTTAGAGTATAAACGGCTTATATATTGGACCCTGCGGGGATCGAACCCGCGGTCTCATCCCTGCCAGGGATGCATCCTACCACTGGACCAAGGGCCCTTTTAATTATTAGTTTATAAAGGAAAAATATTATAATTCCCTTGAATTATAAAAAATTGGTTTTCTTGTATACCTTATACTCGACTAACAATTAGCGAAAACAACTCTTCAGGAGTTATTTCTTTTAGTTGTTTTTCCCCTTGGTTTTTATTATTTACTGCTCTTATTAACGAATTTACTTTAGTTAACTGTGAAAATAATATTCCTGAAGTAACAGAATCTAAAACAACTTTGTGTCTTTGATCGACAGGATAACCCCGCACATTCATTGAAAGGTTCATTGAAACACTAACTAATTCAATCAGAGGGCGGCTGATAATCGGATGGTTTTCAAGTTCAGTGAACTGTTCTAAAAATTTTTCCGGGGGACGATTAGATTTGTTTGATGGAAAAATATTGTGTTTTTTTCTATTACGAGGTCCAATCATAAAAATTAAGGAGAAATTAAGAGCACATTATCGCCTCGCAGAATGAGCTTGCCAAACTTGGTTTTGGATTCTCCGTTTTCAAGTTTTTCAGCATCCTCTAAAACAATGTTCATGTGGACATCAAAAGCTTTCAGAGTTCCTCTGTATGAAACGTTTCCTTTCAGTTCTACTAAAACGCCTTTTCCTATTGAATCGCTTAAAAGATCAAATGGTCTTGAGTTGTTCATTTTTTTACCCCTTTAGATTTTTCCAACTGTTCTTGTGCAGTTGATTTTGGTTTCCTTTTGAATATTGAAAACAACCTATTAAAAAATCTGCCCAAGAATCCTTTTTTCTCGCTTTCTTCAATTTTAATTGATAAACCTGAAATTTTTGCAGCTGCTTTTTGAATTGCTATGCCCGCAGGAGTTCCAGGAACTCTAATCATTATAGGCATTACTTTTTCCTGCATGAAACTTTTTCTAATTTCATCATCAAACGGAACAGTAGAAAGCACAGGTAATTCAAGCATTTTCATTACATCATCTTTGTTTATTTCTCCTTTTTCTCCGCGAACAAAATTAAGTATAACACCGATAACTTTAGCACCTAATCTTTGTGAAGTTATTTTTGCTTTTAATACATCCGCAATGCTTGGACTTGAAGGCATTGTAATAAGAAGAATTTCATCAGAAGCTGAAATGGCAGCCATGACATT
Organism: archaeon; assembly: GCA_024653905.1. Taxonomy (GTDB): domain Archaea; phylum Iainarchaeota; class Iainarchaeia; order Iainarchaeales; family Iainarchaeaceae; genus UBA493. The sequence goes on along the minus strand of JANLGZ010000046.1, from coordinate 1,913 downwards.
TTTTTCTATTCCAGCAGCACAATCAAGCAGAACAAAATCAAACTGGTTTTTTATTGAATCAACAACACTTTGCAATCTTTCAGAATCAACCCTTCGGTAATTTTCAAGGCTTAAACCTGAGGGAATAAACTTTACTCCTGCAGGACCATCATAAATCGCATCCTGAATATTTGCTTCCCCTAAAAGAACATCATGAAGAGTTATTGGAGAATTCTGCATATTCAATAAAAGTGAAAGATTTGCCATTGCAATATCTGCATCTATCAAACAAACATTAAGATTTCGCTTTGCTAGAGCTATTCCTAAATTAGCTGTAATAGTAGTTTTTCCTACTCCGCCTTTTCCTGAAATTAAAGCTATTACTCGTCCCATTAAAAATCACTAGAATTTATAGATAGAAGTAGCTTATGAATTAAAAATCTTCCCCCGAAAAAACCAAATAAAAGACCAAATAAACAACTAATTCAGGTTCTTGGCGCCCAAAAACACATCAATCTCTTTTGCCAAGGACCTTAATTCAATTACAGAAAGATCTGAAGAAGCCTTTACAATGTAGAGCTTGTCTTTATCAGGAAAAATCATGTTCCAGTGGCCATCGGATTTTATCATCACGGATTCACTTTTTGGATGCTCAGACTGAATATAATTAAACATTGCAGCTCCAGAAACAGCCTTTGTAACAGAATTACCATTAGTTGAAACAACAGCACTGCCATTTTGGGTTGCCACAACAATATCATCAACTAAATGTTTCTTTTTCAAAACACCTAAAAATTTCATTACATCAGGAGTATTAGTATCAAATTCAAACTTATCCAAATAATCCTCAAAAAGTTTTAAGTGACTGGTTGGTTTAACAGTATCATCAAGATCAAGAACTTTCATTGCGAATTTTTTCACCAAATCTTTTGCTGTTTTAAACATTTAATCGCCTAATCCACTCAAACCAAGTTTTTTGAAAACATCTTTTCTATTATCTTTTTCATGAACCACTGCACTCAGAATACTTTCGACAAGTTCCTTCGAATAAACTTTAGGAACCAACTTTGAAATATTCTCTTTACTAATCGGGGAATCTAATTTAGCCTTATCATTGAAAGCCGTTACAAGATCAACCTGCTGATTGCTTAAAGAAACAAGGTCTCCTATAACGAAGGAGGCCGCAAAAGAGTTAAAAACATGTATTATAGAGTCATCTCCGAAAATAGTTATCCCATGCAGGTCATATTCACAGTAAGCGCCAACCAAAGAACCCTGTTTGAAAAGAAGCATACCCTCCTCCAAACCATCATAACCCTCAGCAGCCACAATAAGATAACCTGAAAAGTTTTTTTCGAACAGACTTTGAACTAGTCTTTTTGAGTCAACTTCATTGAAATTAACTCCCTGACTTATGATTTCTCCAACCGGCAAATTCATCTTAAAATCACTAATATAAAGAACAATCTTATAATTAAAAAAACTACTGTATTCAGAGAATAATAATATTCAAAGCAGTAAATCTGGGTTAAAATTGAGATAACTATTTAAATTGAACCAAATTATTTCTTTTAAGTGTTAAAATGGCAGAAGGAACTAAAAAATTTACAAATGCTGGCGGACTAAAACCAGGGTCTTACGTTCTAATTGAGGACGAACCTTGTCAGGTTAAAAGCGTGGAAAAATCCAAACCAGGAAAGCACGGAGCAGCCAAAGTAAGAGTTACTGCAATGGGAATTTTTAAAGACACAAAAAAGAATTTATTAAAACCAACAGATGCCAGTGTTGATGTACCAATTATTCTTAAAGGTTCAGCTCAAGTTGTTGCTGTAATGGGGGCTCAAATCCAAATAATGGATATTGAAAGCTTTGAAACATTCGACTTGGACAAACCAAAAGACGTTCAGGGTTTGCAGAGCGGAGATGAAGTAGAA
>JANLGZ010000034.1 GCA_024653905.1 archaeon | reverse complement strand
TAAAGTTTGAACAACATATTCCGCTAAACGTGCATGAAAATAAGGATCAAACCCAAATAGCAAATCATAAATCATTAAATGAGCCCTAATAGCAAACGCAAGCAAGAAAATCAAAAAAACAAATAAAAGCTCTTTCTTATGCCCCTCTGCATAAACCTTAATTTTTTCTAACATTAATATAAGGTAATTCATAAGGTTTAAAAGCCAAATCAGAGGCAGTGAATTCCATTAATGTACCAATTTCCTTCAAAAATTGAAGTTATACCAATAAGCTTTAATTAAAAGCAAAGAGGAGTTAATCAGGATGACTAAAAAAGTGTGTTTAACGTGTTCTGCAGGAGGCCACTTAGCAGAAATGCTGCAACTGAAAAGTTTTTATGAAAAAAAAGAACATTTTTTTGTTACTTTCAAAAGAAAAGATACTGAAAGTTTAGGGGAAAAAGAGAAAGTTTTTTTTGTGGAACTTCCCAAAAGAAATCCTGTTGCAACATTGAAAAGTTTTTTTCAAGCAATTAGTATTTTGAGAAAAGAAAATCCTGATTTGATTATTTCAACCGGTGCAGATGTGGGATTAGTTGTTTGCATAGCAGGAAAAATTCTTGGTAAAAAAATTATTTTTATTGAAAGTTTCTGCAGACCAACAAAACCAGGAATAAGCGGAAAAATCGCATACTTATTTTCTGATCTTTTCATTTACCAGTGGAAAGAACTTGAAAAGTTTTATCCAAAAGGAGTTTATGGCGGGAGTATATTTTAGGTGATTTTATGGGATTAATTTTTGTAACACTTGGAACGCACCCCCAGCATTTTGACAGACTTCTGAAAAAAGTTGATGCACTTGTTGAACAAGGAAAAATTAAGAACAAGGTTTTTTGTCAAACCGGATACAGCACTTACAAACCAAAAAGTGAATATATAAAGTTTTTGACTCTGGACGAATTTAACAAAAAACTTTCACAAGCTAGTATTGTGATTACTCATGCAGGAGAAGGCAATATTGGTTTATGCAAAAATTTGGGAAAAAAAATGATTGTTATTCCAAGAAGAAAAGAATTTGGAGAACACACAAATGACCATCAGCTAGAACTTGCAGAAGTTGTTGAACAAAAAAAGCTCGGGTTGGTTGCATGGAATGTAAATGAACTTGGAGAAAAACTTTCCGAACTGGAAAAATTTGTTCCGAAAAAAGTTGCGCGAGGAAAAATAAATGAACTGCTTGAAAAATTTTACAATGAGGAATTGAAATGAACGCAAGTATTGTAGTTGCTACTTATAACAACAAAAAAACTCTTGAGAAAACCCTGAATTCACTTTTGAAACAGAATTTCAAAGGAAAATATGAACTTATTGTTGTTAATGATGGTTCAAAAGATGGTACAAAGGAATTTCTTGATGATTACAAAAAAGGAAAAGAAAGGAAACTTAAGGTTTTTCACCAAAAAAATTCAGGGGTCTGTAAAGCACGCAACAAAGGAATTGCAAATTCTAAATATGAAATTGTAATAAATATGGATCATGACTGTATTGCAGAAAAAAATTGGTTGCAAAAAATGGCAGATGGTTTTAATTCAGAAAAAATAGGAATTGTAAGCGGGTATGATTATTACGGCGGAACATCCACTGGTTTTCGAAAAGAACTTCTAGAACAAGTCGGGGGTTATGATGAAGAATATACTTATTATCGCGAGGATACTGATTTGAGTTTTAAAATAATGGATCTTGGTTATGAATTCAAACTAATCAAACCAAATTATACTCATGACCATAAAGAAGTGAAGCCCCAGGGTTTTTTGGGATTAGTTAAGCATGTTCTCCGAAGGCTTTATTACCACCAGAATGATGTACTTCTTTACAAAAAGCACCCTACAAAAGTTTGTGAAGAATTTTTGCATATAAAACACGGGTTTCTTGTTGATCCACTACAGGATTTTAGAGTTGCAACAGGCACCTGGGAAAAAGGAAAAAAAATGAATTTAAGTTCTCCGAGAGGAATTACTTTTCTGGAAAACAAAAGCCCGCTTCACACAGCAGTAATAATTCTTGGCGGAATTGGGTATATGCTGGCAGTAAAGTTAAGCAGATTTATTGGAAGTTTAAGATTCGGAAAATTACTAATTTGAATTTGTGCAATTTATTTTGCAAATATTTTTTTCAGAGAACTGACAATTTGATTAAGATCTTCTCTATCAAGAAACTGATGACAACCAACATAAATGCCGTTAGCTCCAAGATAATCAGAATTTGGAAGCACTCCGTTATATTTCTTCTTTAAATGTGCATAAGCAGGTTGTTGTGTAGGAATTGAACCGAATAAAGGCCTTGATTCAACACCAAAAGAAGCAAGGTCTTGCATAAGTTTAGTTCTTGAAGTTTTTTTCTGATTTTTTAGTATAATAGGATAAGCAAGGTAGCTCACGTCTTTTGAATATTCAGGAAGCTGTAAATCATTGTTTAATGATTCAAGTTCTTCATTAAGATATTTCACATTCTCCGATCTTTTTTTGAATATCCAATCAGCTTTTTTCAATTGAACAACTCCAATAGCAGCTAATGGTTCAATTGTTTTGAAATTATACCCTATAAGGTCATGAAAGAACCGGTCATTAAGTTGATCCGAACGTCTTCCATTGGATTTTATTTTTCTCACAAGAGTATCTATTTCGGAATTATTTGTATTAACACAACCCATTTCTCCAACCTGAATATTATGAGCAATGTGAAATGAAAAAAATGACATTAAGGAGTTATTTCCTGCTCTTTTTTCTCCAATTTTTGTTCCGTGTGCCTGACAAGAATCCTCAACAACAGATAACCCGTACTTTTTCCCTATTTTATTTATTTTTTCCATGTCACAAACATAACCCATCAAATGTACCGGCATGATAATTGAAATATCCTCAGTTGAATCCTGTTCTTCAAGAAAAGTTGTTATATTTTCAGGAGTTATGCCAAAAGTTTTTTTATCAACATCAACAAAAACAGGTTCTAGTTTAGAAGTAACAACCGCATTTGCAGTGGCAATATATGTGAGTGGCGAAGTAATAACTTTATTTCCATCAGGGAGATTATCTTTATACTTAATAGCAGTCAATCCTGCCATTAAAGCAGATGTTCCTGTATTGGTTAAAACACAGTGTTTTGTGCCAACATAATCCGCCCATTTAGATTCAAACTCTTCGACTTTTTTACCTTCAGAAATCATTTCTGCATTAAGGGTTTCCATAACTGCTTTTTTCATCTCTTCATCTATCTTAAAATCCCCAACAGAAACCTTTCTCAAGCAAAATCACCTTTCTAACAATATTATGAATAAACCACAAATAATAAATGTGTAAGCAATATAGTATGAATATAATTAACAATATTAGTTAATTGACTGGTGAAATTATGAAGATGTCAAAAACCCATGCTGAAATTGATGAAGAGCACAACCTGAAAAAAGCAGGAAAAATAATTGCCGTGCTGAAAACAATCAAGCCGCTTGGTAAATGCAATGTTCTTGATATTGGAACAGGTTCAGGCGTTATTGCACGTGAGCTTTCCAAAAACTCAAAAACCGTAACAAGCATTGATATTGCAGATGACCGAATTGTAAAGCAAGGATACACATTTACCAGAGTAAAAAATGCAAAGATTCCGTTTGAGGAAGAAAAATTTGATATTGTTGTTTCCAATCATGTAATTGAACACATACCAAAAAAAGAACAGGCAACTCATTGTGAAGAAATTTTCAGAGTGTTGAAAAAAAACGGGGTGTGCTATATGGCAACACCTAACAAATACTGGATTATTGGAAAAGAACAGAGGGATCCGGAAGTTAACAATATTAGTTATGCTGAAATAGTTAGATTGACAAAAAAATTTCAAATCAGAAATCTGACAATTGATGTTATAATCAATCCAAAAAAATTCAAGCTGGACATGTGGAAGAGCATACAATTTCTTGGGAAAATTATTCCAAGAGCAATTCTTGAAAAAATGAACATTATCTTTCCTACATATATTGTTCTGCTTACAAAAAATAAGGAGTCAATTAAATGAAAGTTATGATAATAGGCCCGCTTCCGCCTTACCGAGGGGGAATAGCACATTCCAATTATATTCTCTGCAAAAATATTTCAAAGAACAATGAGCTTATTGCAATAAGTTTTTCGAGACTGTTTCCGAAAACGCTTTACCCTGGAAAATTTCAGGAAACAAACAACAGCGGAAACAAAATTATGGATTTCACAGTCAGACGTGAACTTGATTCAATCAATCCATTAAGCTGGATAAAAGTTTTCTGGATAATTCTCAAAGAAAAGCCGGATCGGGTTACTTTCCAGTGGTGGCATACTTTTTTTACGCCTGCATATTTTACAATTGCTATTTTGACAAAGCTTTTGACGAAGACAAAAATATCAATGATTATACAGAATGCTGTACCGCATGAAAAAAATCCAGTGCATGATTTCCTCACAAAAATAATGTTTTTTCCAATAGATTATTTTATTACGCTTTCAAATTCAGATAAGAAAATAATATTGCAGATGAAAAAAAAGGCAGACGTGAATTTTTTACCGGAACCTGCTTATTCAGAATATTTCGGCGAGGAAAAAAATGGAAAAAGAAAAATCAGCAACAAGATAATGTTTTTTGGGTTTGTCAGAAAATACAAAGGGCTTCATTTTCTTTTAGATGCAATGCCTGAAATAATTAAACAGAATCCAAAAATCAAGCTTATGATTGTAGGGGAATTCTGGCAGGATAAAAACGAGTATATAACAAAAATAAAGAAACTCAAACTGGAAAACAAGATTGATATTGTGGATAGGTATGTCAGGGATGAGGAGGTATACGGATTCTTCAGCAAAACTGATGCAGTTGTTCTACCTTATGTTTCTTCGACACAATCCGGCATTATACAGATGGCAATCGGTTTTGGAACGCCCGTCATATCAACAGATGTCGGTGGAAACAAGGATCTCGTAAAAAGCGGGAAAAACGGCTTGCTTGTGAAACCAAAAGACTCCAATGCAATTGCAAATGCGATTAATGAATTTTATGGAAAAAATCTTTTTGAAAAATTCAGGAAAGAGATGTTAAAGGAAAGGGAAGATCTAAAATGGAACATGGAAAAAGAAAAGATATTTTTGAAAAAATAAAAGGAATCTCAATCTCCAGAAATGCGAAGCTTTTGTTCAGCGTTATAGTTCTGGCTATTGTGTTTAATGCCATTGGCATTGAGAAAGTCATTGGTTCTTTAAAAGATTTTAATTTTTTAGTGCTATTCTGGATGATTATAATTTTTGCTTTAATACTGATGATAAATGCGATTAACCTTTTTATTTTAACAAAAAATATAGGCGATGTGAAATTTTCAGAAGTGTTTCATTACTCTTATGTTGCATGGGCTATTGGTTTTGTTTTACCTGGCAAACTTGGAGATTTTTCTTACGGTTCAATGCTGAAAAAAAATGGTTTTTCGCTTGGGGAAGGAATAGCAATTGTAACTATGGACAAAGCATTAACCTTGCTTATTATTCTTGCAATCAGCACAATTGGCATATTATTTCTTATAAATAGCGAATTAAACAACACAGTAATTTTTCTAATTTTGTTATGGGCCGGCATTATAATAGCAGCATTTGAATTTGGGCTTGGATTAGCGGAAAAATACCTGCCTGAAAAAATTTCACAGCAGTTCGTTAAATTTTCAAAACCTCTGAAAAAAGTTTATTCAAACAAGGTTTCACTTTTATTGAACTTTAGTCTCACTATTTTAAGAATTATATTACAAACACTAGTTTTTTATTTTATACTAAACGGATTCGGCCTCGGAATTGATTTCTTTACACTTATTTTTATTGTGACAATCGGCACAATCGTTTCTTTGATACCAATAACTTTCTCAGGGCTTGGTTTCAGAGAAGGGATGTTTATTTACCTCTTAGGCTTACAAGGAATCCCTATTGAAATTGCTGGTTCTGCAGCTTTAATTTCAGTTCTGTTTGATTACTCAATTGCAGGATTAATTATTTTAAAAGAATCAATGAAATGAACTCATTTTTCTAAACTCATTTTTCTAAACTCATTTTTTTATTTTCTGAAGATAAAGAAGCTCTTCATTAACATGTCTATTGACTTTTTGTGATTCGGAAAGTAAACCAAACAAAATTAGTTGGGCACTTAATATTATTGAAAAAGCAAAAATACCTGCACTTGGAATGTACGGAGAAACAAGGCCTGTTTGTAAATAATGCAGTATGACTTTTACCCCAAAAAACGAACCAATGACCAGTGTAATCGCGGAAAGAGCTGTGAAAAGATTGAGAGGTTTGTAATACAGGAAATAATAGAAAATCATTTTGATGGAATTAAAAGCATAAACCCAAATATTTGAAATAAGTCTTGATTCACCATGTCTTTTTCTGAAATCCACAGGAATCTCTTTTATTGAAATCCCTTTATCAACAGCCTGAAGGATACTTTCCTGAGTGTAAGTATAATTAGAAAAAAGATTAATTTTTGCTGCTGCTTCTCTGCTAAAAGCCCTGAATCCAGTTTGACCATCGGAGATTTTTCTCATGCAAATCCAGCTGAGTGTTTTTGATGCAATAATGTTTCCAATCCTTTTCTGCAAAGACATTTCTTCTATAGAACCCTTAAACCTTGAACCAAGAACAAGATCCACTTCACCGCTTAAAATTGGTTCAACAAGCAAAGGAATTTGTTTTTGATTATACTGAAAATCTGCATCAGTGTTAACTATAATATCTGCACCCATAGAAAGAGCTGTTTCAAGACCTCTTTTGAAACTGAAAGCAAGACCTTTGTTGACTTTGTTAGAAATAACAACTGCTTTTTTTTCACGGGCAACTTTTACTGTTTGGTCAGTTGAACCATCATCAATAACCAAAACAGTAATTTTTTTTACCCCTTTTATTTTTGAGGGTATTTCAGAAATTACATTCCCGATAGATTTTTCCTCATTATATGCAGGGATTGTTATTACAAGTTCCATTGAAATCCACTAACCAACCTAAAATAATAACATAAATCCATTTATTTAAAATCATTGGTTCAAATTTTAAAAGCAATTATTGTTTTTAAATGAGGTTTTAGCCTACTTGCTCAATAAAATTTGCATATAAAATTAGTCTATTTCCCCGACTACTAATAAATTTAAACCAAAAAAAAATGTTTTTGATTCAATAATCTTAAATCCTTGGTTTTTCAGAAGAAATTCCAATTCTTCAAGGGAAAAAATCTTTTGATGATCCTCAGCTGCAAATTTTGAAACTAGACCAATATTACTAGTAATAGAATGAATTTTATCGCCAATTTTTGACGGGGTTGTAATTATTATTCTTCCTTTTTGGTTCAGGATTTTGTGAACATTTTCAATTGCTTTTTCTGGTTTTTTTAAATGCTCAATCAGCGCTATTAGTGTTACTGAATCAAATTTCCCGAGTTGTTCCAAATTATTTTCCACACTTAATTGTTTGAAAGGAAAATTTATTTTTTTTGGTTTAGGGTTAATATCTATTCCAAAATAATCAGTATTTGGCAAAATGAATTTTCTGAATTCGCCTTCGTTACAGCCAACATCCAGCATTTTCCCTTTAACATATTTAGCCGCAAGTGAATTTCTTTGCCTCAGCAAAAAATTACTTAATAGTCCAACCTGCACATCCATTCTAATCACTTCAATAAAAACTTATAATAAAAATATTGCAAAGGCATTATAAAAACTTAGCCGGATTCAAATGAAAATAAATTACTAATTAAATTCTATTCTTTAAGAGAAATAATTGTATCTGCAATAAACTCTATTTCCTCGTCCTTCAGACCTATAAAGGTTGGTAGGTTCATTCCTTTCAAAGAAAGATTTTCGCTTACTGGAAAAGATTCTTTTTTCAGGTAAGGTGGCATTGTATGGCAAGGATAAAAAAACGGCCTTGAGTCAATCCCTTTTTCGGCAAGAAGTTTCATTACTTCATTTCTGCTTTTTCCGAATTCATCTTCAATCAAAACAGAATAAAGCCAGCAGACATTTTTTGAGTTAGGAATTTCTTTCTGAAGAGTAATGCCTTTTACATCTTTAAGCAGAGAATTATATTTTTCTGCAATCTTATCTCTTCTTTCAATAAAAAAATTTATTTTTTCAGTTTGTGCAAGACCAAGAGCAGCCTGAAGATTAGTAATTCTGTAATTAAATCCTACTATTTCATGCCAGTATCTCTTTTTTTTGCTCATGGCATGGTCACGAAGCAGCATCATTTTTTCAGCAAGCTCCTCATTGTTAGTTGTAACAATACCGCCTTCACCAGAAGTCATTATTTTATTTCCGTAAAAACTGAATGTGCCACAGTCACCAAAAGAACCCAGTTTTTTTCCATTAAATTCTGCACCATGAGACTCTGCACAATCCTCAATAACTTTCAAATCATTTTCAACTGCAATTTCCATTATTTCATCCATTTTACACGGAGCACCATAAAGATGAACCGGCATTATTGCTTTGGTTTTTTTTGTTATTTTTTCCCGGATTGCTTCAGGATCAATATTCCAGTTTTCTTTTGAAACATCAGCAAAAACCGGCTTGGCACCAGTGTAAATAATGGAATTTGGCGAAGCAACAAAAGTCAAATCAGGCACAATAACCTCATCACCTTTTCCAATACCAAGAGCTTCAAGACCTAAGTGAAGTGCAACCGTACCATTCGAAACAGCCACTCCGAAGTTAGAACCTATAAATGAAGCAAAACTTTCTTCAAACAAAGGAATGTACTTTCCTATTGAGGAAACCCAGTTTGATTCAACTGCCTCAGTAACATATTTTAACTCATTTCCCTCAAGAAAAGGTTTTGAAATCGGAATCATAATATTAAATCAGATTGAAAACAATTTTTAATCTTAATAGTAATATAAAAAATCTAAAATTGCACCAACTATATTTTAAAGTTCATTTGAACCATTTTTAATGTTAACTAGGTTATTTGATTATTATGAAAATATTGGTTACTGGCGGTTGCGGTTTTATCGGAAGCAATTTTATAAAAATGCTTCTGAAAGAAACAGATTATGAAATAGTTAATCTGGATTTGCTTACTTATGCAGGAAACCCGGAAAATCTTAAGGATATTGCAGATAATAAAAGATACGCTTTTGTGAAAGGCGACATCGCAATCAAAAAAGATGTTGAAAAAGCAATGAATGGGATTGATACTGTTTTCCATTTTGCTGCAGAAAGCCATGTTGATAATTCAATTAATGATTCAGACCCTTTCATCAAAACTAATGTTTATGGGACAAAAACTTTGCTTGATGTTGCAAGAGAAAAAAACATTGAGAGATTTGTTCATGTCTCCACCGATGAAGTTTATGGTTCGGTAGAAACAGGCAAGAGTACTGAAAGAGATATTTTAGAACCAAGAAATCCTTACTCCGCATCCAAGGCAGCATCTGATTTACTAGCTTTGAGTTACGCTAACACTTACGAGATGGATATTGTTGTTACTCGAAGTTCAAATAATTATGGACCCTATCAGTATCCTGAAAAAGTGATTCCTTTATTTGTAACTAATTTGATGGAAGGAAAAAAAGTTCCTCTATACGGCACAGGAGAAAATATCCGCGACTGGCTCTACGTGGAAGATAATTGCAGAGGAATCCTTTGTGCGGGAGAAAAAGGAAAAAAAGGAGAAATTTACAATGTAGATGGCGGTAATGAATTAAGTAATATTGAATTGACAAAAAGAATTCTCAAAGCAATGGGTAAAGGGAATGAAATGATTGAACATGTGGAAGATAGGAAAGGACATGATTTAAGATACAGTCTCAATAGTTCAAAATTAGAATCACTTGGATGGAAACCAGAAAAGAATTTTGAAGAAGGATTAAAAGAAACAGTTGATTGGTATAAAAATAATAAAGCATGGTGGAAACCTTTGAAAGGCGAGAAAATGAGTTTTGTGATTAAGTCCAACCTTGTGTTGGACGCGCACCCAACCGACGCAACGGTTGGTGTGAAACCTTTGAAGGGGAATAAATAATGTCTTTAAGACAGAAATTAATTGATGCACTTTTTTACGATTCTCTTTTCAGAGGGATTGATTTCAATACAGTTTTAGATGTCGGATCAGGAAACGGGAAAATGATAGATTATTTTGAATCCAAAGAAAAAAAAGTTACTGCTATTGATCTTGCGCCAACAAGAAAAGATATTATAAAAATGGATATTTTTAAAAACGATTTCGAAAAAAATAGTTTTGATTTGGTTTATTCAGCACACGTTATTGAACACCTTAAAGAACCAGAAAAATTTGCAGAAGAATTATTTAGAATTTCAAAAAAGTATGTTTGTATAATAACACCTTATCCCAGCGTTCATTTTTGGGATCAGCCTGATCATATAAGGCCGTATACCCCTGAGACTCTTAAAAGAATTTTTCATTTAGATGGAACAATTCACTGTTTTCACCTTTCTATTCCATTATTTGAATCAATATCTATTATATTATTTGAAAAACAACAATCTAGAATGGCGAAGAAGGAGAAGAAATGAGTTCTATCCAGCGTAATCCAGATAACTTAATTAGAACTATAATATATTCGACAGAAGAATCAATACCTATTTTAGAATATCTGTACCAGAAATCTATTAAAGAAACAAGACTATATAGAAAATATAAGCGATATTTAGATTACACAGGTGATGACAATTCGAGGAATAATCTTGGCAGGGGGGACGGGTTCTCGTCTATTACCCTTGACCGCCGTTAGCAACAAACACTTGCTTCCAATTTATGACAAGCCAATGATTTATTATCCAATCCAGACTTTGAAGGATGCGGGAATAAAAGATATTCTTGTTATTACAGGAACGCATCACGCAGGCGCAATTTTTGCACTGCTTGGTTCAGGAAAAGATTTTGGAGTAAATTTTACTTTTAGAGTACAGGATGAAGCTGGCGGATTGCCTCAAGCCATTAATCTTGCAAAAGAATTTGTTGGAAATGATAAATTTGTTTCAATTAATGGCGATAATATTCTTTTTGAAAACATAAAACCATTTGTGGAAGAATTTGATAAAGGAAAAGAAAAATCAAGAATTTTGATTTACGAAACAACAAAAGAAGAGGCCTCAAAAGCAGGAGTGGCTGTGCTTGATGGAGAAAATGTTATCGAGGTCGTTGAAAAACCAAAGAACCCTCCGACAAATTGGGTTGCAATTGGAGTTTACATGTATACTTCACACGTGTTTGAATTAATTAAAGGCCTAAAACCAAGTGCAAGAGGCGAACTTGAGATTAGCGACCTACATAACTTCTACATAAAAGATGGTTCTTTGAAAGCCAGCAAACTTAAAGAAGAATGGCTTGATGCTGGCTCTTTTGATGAATTATTAAGAGTAAACAAGTTTGTTGGGGAAAACAAATGAACTGGCATTTGTACCAAAAATGCCTTTATAACTGCAAATTAACAATTAATAACAATTAAATAACTAAAACCTTATTATTTTGTTTTTGGTGAAAAAGATGAAAGTATTGATGTTAAGTCCACCGTTCCTGTACAGGTTTTCTAGAACCTCTAGAAGCCCAGCTATCAGCAAAGGCGGATGTGTTTACTATCCAATCTGGCTGGGTTATGCAACTGGAGTAATGGAAAAAGCAGGGCACGAAGTAAAACTAATTGATGCCCCAGCTAACGGAATGACTCAGGATGATGTCATTAAATTGGTTGAGGAATGGAAACCTGAACTTATGGTTCTTGATACAGTAACTGCTTCATTCAAAAATGACGTGAAAGTTGCAGACGCATTAAAAAAAGTAAATCCTAATTCAAAACTAATTATGGTTGGAACACACGTTAGTGCTCTTCCCGAAGAATGTTTGAAAACAAGCAATAGCATTGATTTTATTGCAAGAGGAGAATACGACCACACAATAAGAGATTTAGCAGACGCTCTTGAAAATAATAAACCCCTAGGCAAGGTTCTTGGAATAACTTATTCTGAAAAAGGAGAAACAAAATTTACTCCAAATAGAACTCCGCTTGAAGAAAAAGAATTAGATGATATGCCATTTGTAAGCGATGTTTACAATAGGCACTTAAAAATCAGAGATTATTTTTATCCTTCAGTTTTGTTTCCTGAGGTTACAATAATTACAGGAAGAGGATGTAAATTCAGGTGCACTTTTTGCAAGTTCCCGCAGACTTTAACAGGACAAACTTACAGAGCACGAAGTGTGAAAAATGTTGTTGATGAATTTGAATGGATTACAAAAAACCTGCCTTATGTCAAGGACATTATGATTGAGGATGATACTTTAACCCAGGATAAAGAAAGAATGGTTGAGATTGCTAAAGAAATTATTAAAAGAAAAATAAAAATTGCATGGACATGCAATGCAAGAGCTGATGTTGATCTTGAAACAATGCAATGGATGAAAAAAGCAGGGTGTAGATTGCTTTGTGTTGGATTTGAAAGTTCAAATCAACAAATATTGAACAACATAAAAAAAGGAACTGTAATTAGCAGGATTGAACAGTTTATGGTGGACACCAAAAAAGCAAAATTGTTGGTTCACGGTTGTTTTATGCTTGGAAATAATGGAGAAACAAAAGAAACAATCAAGGCTACTGTTGAATGGGCAAAAAAACTTGATCCTGATACTGCACAATTTTTTCCACTAATGCTTTATCCCGGAACAACAGCATATAAGTGGGCAGTAGATAATGATTTTTTGAAAACAAAGAACTGGGAAGACTGGTTAACTCCTGAAGGGACTCATAATACTATTTTAAGCACAGATAAATTAACAGCCAAAGAGCTTGTAGAGGGATGCGATTGGGGAAGAAAGGAATTTTACATGCGGCCATCTTATGTGCTTGGAAGATTAAAAGTTGCGATTACTCAGCCTCGCGAAGCCAGAAGGCTTTTAATGGGCGGAAGAACATTTATGAAATACTTATTAGATATTGATTTTTGGAAAAAATCAGCCGCAATGAAACAAGTTAAGGAAGAACCCGAACAATCAGGAACTGCGCCAAAACCAATATTTAAAATCACTCAATAACTAATATACTAAACTAATCGCGGTGTTTGAATGGAAAGAGTAGAGTTTGCATTAAAAAATCTGAACGGAAAAATTCTTGATGTTGGTTACAGTGTAGGTGGCATACATCAAAAGTTTATTGAAAAATTTGGAAAAGAAAATATTTTTGGAATTGATATTGAAACAAAGAAAAACACATCTAATTACAAAAATGCAAGTGCTGAGAAAATACCTTTCGAAGAAAATGAATTTGATTCGGTTTTTGCCGGTGAATTAATAGAACATCTTGAAAAACCCGAACTTTTTTTGAAAGAAGCAAATAGAGTGTTGAAAAAAAACGGGTCACTAGTT
Source organism: archaeon (assembly GCA_024653905.1). GTDB lineage: Archaea > Iainarchaeota > Iainarchaeia > Iainarchaeales > Iainarchaeaceae > UBA493. The sequence goes on along the minus strand of JANLGZ010000034.1, from coordinate 21,868 downwards.
TTGACGACTCCAAACAGAAAAAGTTTGGTGAATAGAATTTTTAAATCATACGAAACTCCGATTCATATTAGTTTGTTTAATTACCCTCAACTTGAAAAACTACTGGAAAAATACAATCTTAAAGTAGAGGAATTTTATTGCCAGCCGTACACTAATGAAAATTGTTATGGAAGCCGAAACAAATGGAGTTTTTTATTCAGAAAACTAATACATTATTTATTACCTAAAAGCTTACAAGAACAGATGATTGTGAAGGCTGTGAAAATAAAATGAAAATCAGCATTATTATTCCTGCTTACAATAGTGAAAAAACAATAGGGGACTGTGTAGACGCAATAAGAAATCAGGATTTCGCAGAACCTTTTGAGATTATTGTTGTTGATGATGGTTCCACTGACGATACTGCAGACGCGGCAGAGGAACTTGGGGCAATTGTGCTGAAGCAGAAAAATGCGGGACCCGCAAAGGCAAGGAACCTTGGTGCAAAGAATGCAAAAGGAGATATTTTCGTTTTTACTGATGCTGATTGTGTCCCTGAACAAAACTGGCTGAAAGAAATGACTGCGCCATTTAAGGGCAAAGAAATAATCGGGGTTCAGGGAGCTTACAGAACAAAACAAAAATCAATAACTGCAAGATTCAACCAGATTGAAATAGAAGAGCGTTATGAGCGGATGAAAAGAAAATCAGAAACACTTGATTGGATTGGGAGTTATTCTGCGGGTTATAGAAAAAAAGATTATTTAGAGGCGGGTGGTTTTGATGAATCTTTTCCAAAGGCTTCAGGAGAAGACCCTGAACTGAGTTATAAATTGGCAAAGCTGGGAAAAAAACTTGTTTTTAATCCAAAAGCAATTGTTTATCATTCACATCCTGAAAGCTTGTTTGAATATTTGAAAGTCAAGTATTTCAGGGCATTTTACAGGGTTAATCTTTATTCAAAACACAAGGATAAAATTATGAAAGATTCATATACCACTCCATGGATTAAATTTCAAATAATGGCAGGATATGCTGGAATTGTACTGTTTTTAGCTTCAATTCCGCTTATTTGGGCAAATCAATTAGTATTGGCGGCTATTTCACTTGGAGTTTCCGGAATAATTGGCACTCTTGGATTAGTGAGTACTCTGCAATTCACTTTTTATGCGTGGCCTAGAGACAGAGTTGTTGCCCTTGCATCACTTGTAATAATTCCACTAAGAACAATCGCTTTCCAATTAGGGCTAATAATGGGATTTATTAACCGCAACATTTTGAAGGAAAAAAAATGAGAATAACCCAAGTAGTTAACCATTATTCTCCGTGCATCGGCGGCATGGAAAGAGTGGTTGAAGATATTTCCAATATACTTACAGAACATGGACATGAAGTAAAAGTTATTTGTCTTGATAAATGCGCCAATTCAAAGAAAAAACTTTTTGCGAAAGAAAAAATCGGGAAAATTTTTGTTGAAAGAATCCCTTTTTTGGATTTAAAATATTACAAAATTGGCTTTGGTGTTTTAGGTAAAATAAAAGATGCTGACATTGTGCATGTACATGGAATAGGTTTTTTTTCGGATTTTTTGCTCCTTACTAAATGGATTCATAAAAAACCTGTAGTAGTATCAACACACGGAGGAATTTTCCACACACCCAGCCTCGGACTTGTGAAAAAAATTTATTTCAGTTTCTTTGAAAAAATTGTTTTAGGATTAGCAGACAAAATAATTGCAGTAAGTAAAAATGATTTGGAGTTGTTTTTAAAAATATCAAATAATGTTATTCTCGTGGAAAACGGGGTCAATCTTGAAAGATTCAAGTCTGGAAAAAAGAAAAAAAACTCTTTCATTTTTGTGGGAAGATTTTCAAGTAACAAGAAAATTAAATTGCTCTTTGAAACTTTTGCAGAAATAAAAAAATCCAAAAAAGATTTTTCACTCATAATCGCAGGAACAGATTGGGAAAATCTTTTCTTGGAATTTAAAGAAAAAGTAAATCTGCTAAGTTTGGAAGAAAACATTTCTTTCATTTTAAATCCTTCACAGGAAGAAATAGCCCAATTATATACTTCTTCAGAATTCTTTGTGTCTGCTTCACAATATGAGGGCTTTGGGCTAACTTTAGTTGAGGCAATGGCTTCAGGATGCATACCAATAGTGCAAAGGAATAACGGATTTGAAAAAATATTAAAAGATAAAACGGATTTTTTCGCTGATTTTACAGACAAAAAAAGCAGTGCAAAGAAGATTGTTAATATTATGCAAAAAAATAATTTAAACATAGCAAAAAGTGTTGTCGATGAGGCAAAAAAATTCAAATGGAAAAATAAAATTACTCTTCTTGAGACAATTTATTCGGAAACCTCGATGAATGAACCCAAAATAGTTTAAATAGATAACATAAAAGTTATATTGATGATAAAGAAAAAAACAGCACTTATAACTGGGATAACCGGTCAAGACGGCTCATATCTTGCCGAGCTTCTTTTAAGTAAGGGTTACATTGTACAGGGGATTATTAGGAGGGCTTCAACTTTCAATACTGAACGGATTGACCATATATTGCTTGACATCCATAACCCTAAGGCAAAAATGTTCTTACATTATGGAGATTTGTCAGATTCTGGGCAACTGTCCAATCTTATATACAACACCAAGCCAGACGAAATTTATCATCTGGGTGCACAAAGCCATGTAAGAGTCAGCTTTGATATTCCAGAGTATACTGGCAATGTAACTGGCCTAAGCACCACCAGAATTCTTGAAGTTCTTAGAAAAAGTAAAAGGAAAACAAAATTTTATCAGGCTTCAAGTAGTGAAATGTTTGGTTCATCACCCCCTCCACAATCTGAAACAACTCCTTTTCAGCCTCAAAGCCCTTATGCTATCGCAAAAGCCTACGCATATTATATGACTGTAAATTATCGTGATGCTTACAATATTTTTGCATGTAATGGAATACTTTTCAATCATGAATCCCCAAGAAGAGGAAAAACATTCCTTACAAAAAAAGTCACAAATGCAATTGCAAATATTTTAGCAAAAAAACAAGAGAAGCTTTACCTTGGAAACATGGACGCGAAAAGAGATTGGGGATTCGCACCCGAATATGCCGAATTCATGTGGAAGATGATGCAACAAGAAAAACCTGAAGATTTTGTCATCGGAACCGGAGAAACCCATTCGGTCAAAGAATTTGTGGAAAAAGCATTTGAATATGCAGGAATTGATTATGACAAATATCTTATTATTGATGAAAAATATTTCAGACCTACAGAAGTGAAAGTACTTAAGGCGGACACTTCAAAATCCAAAAAGATATTAGATTGGAAATTCAAAATAGGTTTTGATGACTTGATAAAAATAATGGTTGATGCAGATATGAGGGCCGTAGGTCTTGAACCTGTTGGAGAAGGAGATGAAATCCTTGCAAAAAAATTCCCTGAAAGATGGTGGAAAACTGATTAATTTATTTAAATCACAATGAATCGTAAATTTTCAGAAGCTCTTTGGCAGATTTTTCCCAAGAGAATTTCTTAAAATCAGTTTTAATTTTCCCTTTGAGTTCTACTGCCTTTTCAATCGAATCTGCAATGCTTTGGAAATCTCTTTTTTTTGCTAGAAATCCATTTCTTTTATCTGTAATTAATTCCTCGGCTGCAGTACCGAAGGAACCCACGCAGGGAGTTTCACATGACTGTGCCTCAAGATAAACGAGGCCAAAAGGCTCATAGAGAGACGGCATACAGAAAACATCAGCCAAAGCATAATAATCAAACAAAGCGGTATGAGGCAAACACCCAATATTAATTACTTTTTTATTATTGATTGTTTCATTCAAACCTATAACAACAAGCCTGTAATTAGATGGAAGAATTTTCATTGCATCCAAAAGATAAGGAAGGCCTTTACGCCAGCCATTGTTCCCGACAAAAAGCACAATCTTTTCATCCTTACCTACCCCGAGTTTTTTTCTTAAGGCAGATTGGGAAATCGAGAACTTTTTTTCTTCAGGATTAAATGCATTGTAAACCAAGCTAGGCGTTTTACTATAAAATTTTTCTGCTTCCACAATCACACTTCTTGAAATCGCACAGAAATTTTCACATTCATCAAATACCTTGTCACCTTTTGAAATCGATTTTCTCAGATAATAATTTGTAAAAAAATCATTTTGAAGCCTGTTCAAGTTTATTTCCTTGAGCCATTCCTCATAAAGGCCCTTGTCAAAACCATGCAGATGAACAAGAGTTTTTGTCTTGGTTTTAGAGGAAAATTTCAGCGAATCAAAAGCAGCTTCCGGAGTATGTGAATGTATAACATCATATTTTCTTCCTGTTATTTTGTTTGAAAATAACAATCCAGTTAATGAAGAATGCTTTATTATTTTCAACGGACCTTTGAGGAAGTCCAGATAAGAATCAACATTAGGGTAATTTTCCGGATTGGTTCCAAAAATAAAATCAACATCAACTCCTTTCAGCCGCAATTCACGGGATAATTCAATTACAACCCTGCTCACACCTCCTTCTTCAAAGAACGGGCCTGCAGCATGCATTAGAACATTCACTTTTGTTCACCTGACACAGAATTTTTTAGTTCTCCGCCATTATACTTATACAGCCACATCTGTATTTCAGGCTCAAAAGCAATCAAATCAAATGACTCTGCATTAGCTTCGTAAAAATTGAATATTTCTTTTCTCTCAGACTCAACTATTTCAGACCTCAGAGAATTTTTTTCCTCGACATGAGTATAGGATAGCAGTAAAAGATAAGAGTCCTTATTTTCCTTGATTTTTCCAATCACTTTGATATTCTCAGGGTTTCCGCCAAGATCTGCACCTGGGTTTATGTTGAGGTATTTCCTGTCGGGGAAAAAATCTTTCACAAAAAATATTGCATCATCACTGCTTCCGACAATCAATGCATTAGCAGGAGTATTTGAGTAAACCGATTCGAAAACTAATGTTCTTTTCTCATACAAAAAATCTGCATGGACAGAGGACAAAACAATTGTACCGACTGAAAGCAACACTAAAACAACTAGGACTATTTTTTGAAAATGCTTTTTTGCAAATCCTTTTTCTGATAGCTCTGTCAGAAAAGCAGAGTAAGGAATTAGTAAGACTCCGATTAAAGAAATGAGATAGCGGAGTCTGGATGTCACCAATGAATGGAATGAAAATTCAAATGTGAAAAAGTTTGTAAACGTGCTGTTCATCACAAGGTAAGCAATGGAAAATGCAGCAAACTCCCACTTGGCACCTGTTTTTTTCTCAAAGAAAGGCGAGATTAGAAGCAGAGGCAAAAAAACCATGAGCAATGCAATGTAAACTGTAAAAGTAACAATGTTATCAGATGCATAATTGAATAGAAGATTGGAAATGCTTCCAGAACCGGTTGATAGGACGCCACCATACAGGAGATAATTAATTGAGAAGAGTGCAAGAGCTGGTGCTATTCCGCCAAGCACTGTGTAAAATAATTTTTCTCTGTCCTTGAAAAGCATTACTACTAACAGGGCAACAACTCCATAGGCAGCATCATTTCTGGTTAATACCGCCAGCCCGAAAAAAAGACCGGTAAAAAAACTGTGCTTCTTTTTTTCAGAGAAATAAAAATAAAATGCCGCAAGAAAAAATGTCAGTACAAGCAGGCCTGGGTAAAGAGTTCTTGATGCCCAAACAAAAGTTGGTAAAAGAAGATAAAGCAAGGAAAACATTTTGTTAATTTTGAGTTTTTTGAACAGCAAAAGCAGAATGCAAAAATTCAGAAGGTGAATAACAAGACCTGAAAACATTGCACCACTCAAACCAAAAACTATAAACGGGAGAAGAAAAATTGATTTCCCGATGACTCTTGTGGAAATATATTCCTCTCCATTAAATATCGCTCTTCCAGCATATTCAGCATTTGGTTCCCCTATAGAGCCATTTGCTAGACGCACTGTATTCTGCAGATAACCATGTTCATCTATTGAAGCATAAAAAGACGGGTAAAAAATCAGAAATGATAAAACGTAAACACAAACAGCTATTACAATGATTTTGGATTCAAAATTCTGTTTAAAAAAATCTGTTGAGGGAATATTCATAGAATTAATTGATAGTTAGTTAACCATAAAAATAGTTCAATAAAAAGGAATTAGTATCCCTGTACCAAAAGATTATAAAAAGCGCAAATCAAGAGTTATGAGAAGAGATATCCAAAAAAAAGCAGTTTCTCTCTGATTAAGTTTTTGAGGCAATAAAATGAATGAATTATTGTATATAGTCACGAATTTTGATTTGAAAACAAAAACTGGAACTCCGACAAGAACCAGAACAACAATCGATTCGCTTGGAGAAATAACTGAAATTAAGGTACTCTCAACAAGTAGCTACAATTCAAATACAATCGATTTTACAAAAAAACTTGATGGATTGGGGCAAAGCAAATTAAGAAAACTTCCGGGGATTTATGCAGTAACGCAGCTTTTCAGAGAGCCGATTGTAATGATTATACTTTTCACAAAACTTGTGAAAGAGAGGCCTAAAAAAATTTATTCAATAGCGCTTGTTGCGGGTTGTGTTGTTGCTTTTTACCGTTTACTTTTTGGCTGCGAACATATTTTAGAAATTCATTCACTTGGAAAATTTCAAAAAAATTTCCTCATCCGCATATGTGAATGGATAGCAGTGAAAAGTGCAGACAAGATAGTTATTCCAAGCAAAAAAATGGGAATTTATTTAGAGAAAAAATACGGGTTTATGAAAAGCAAAATCCATTTAATTTACGGGCCTGTGAAAAGCACTGCAAAAAAAAATGGAAAAAAATACAATGATTTTGTTTTTGGATATGGAGGAAATGATGCTTATTATCAGGGAGTTGACACGCTACTGAAAGCCGCCAAATTGTGCCTGAAAAAAGATTCTGAATTGAAATTTGTTTTTGCAGGATTTGATAAAGAAAAATACTCCAAAATTTCGGAAAAAAATATTGAATTTCTGGGCAGAGTTGAGGACAAAGAATTTTTAGATGCCCTTGAGAGCAGTGATGTTCTTCTCTGCGGTTACATGGGAGATTTTGCAGAATATACTTACCCTCATAAGATTTCAACTTATCTTGAACTTGGAAAACCTATTCTAAGCACTTCCACTGGAGATTTGAAAGAAATAATTGAGGATAATAATTGCGGAAAAACCTTTCCGCAGAATGATTACAAAAAATTGGCGGATTTAATGCTGGAATTCTCACAAAAAAACAAAAAAGAACTTAATGAAATGGGGTTTAATTCGAGAAAATTTTTTGAACAAAACCTTTCTATAAGTGCATTTAAACAAAAATTAAAAGGATTGCTTAAGGGATAGTTTTTTTAAAAGGTTCAATTCATGGTTTATTGAGTGCTTAAATGGATTCTGGAAAAAAAATAATGGAAAAAAAGGACACAAAAATAGAATTTTTAATACCTCCAAAACCTTATCTGGGCGATGAAATGAGAAACCCAGAACTTGGTATAATGTACTTAGCCGCGGTTACTCTAAAAGAAGGATATAATGTTGTCATAACTGATTTGAGATGTAAAGCTCCGGAAGAATTTTCAAAGTATATAGGGAATTCGGATGTATATGCGCTAACCGCCACTACTCCTGATTATCTCGCAGCCAAAAAAATCGCCGAAATCGCAAAATCCAAAAATAAGGATTCCTGGGCAATAATCGGAGGAATACATGCAACATCCGTACCTGATAAAATAGATATTATTTTTGACAAAATTGGAATAGGAGAAGGCGAAAACACAATACTGGAAATATTAGATGATTTTAGAAAAGGCAATAATGAAAAAAGAATTTACCAAAGTGTTCTTATTAAAGATCTGGATAGCATTCCATTTCCTGCCAGAGATATGCTGCCTTTTGAAAATGTTTTCAGTGCAAACGGGCTTTTTGTCGGGGCTGGCCCCACAGCAACAGTAATTACTTCAAGAGGATGCCCTTTCAATTGTGCATTCTGTGCAAGCAAAAAAATGTGGCAAAGAAGATTAAGATTAAGAACCCCTGAAAATGTTGTAAAAGAAATAAAATACATTATAGACAAGTATAATGTTACAAATTTTAGATTCCATGATGATACTATTACTGCAAGAAAAGACTGGATAAAAGAAGTATGCGAAAAAATAAAGCCGTTTAAAATCAGGTGGAGAGCAGGAACAAGAGTTGATCAAATAACTGAAGAAATTTTACAACTGATGAAAGATGCAGGGTGCGAAGAAATTTCTTACGGTGTTGAGTCTCTTGATCCTAATGTAATTGAAAAAATAAACAAAGGAATAAAAATTGAAGATGTAAAAAGCGCTATAAAAATCGCGAAAAAAGTAGGAATGCAGGTAAGGACTTTTTTCATAATAGGTTTGCCTGGAGAAAAACCAGGTTATGCGGATAGATTAATAAAATTCTGTGATGAAACAAATCCTGACGCAGTTGATGTTTCAACTTTAGTTCCGTTTCCTGGATGTGACATTCATGATAATATGCAAACATTCGGTTTGGAAATGGATGAAGAGGATTTCAAAAAATATATAATGACACTTGGTCTTGGAAAGGAAGAAGAAATGGATGCAGATTTTATTTTCAAACATGATGTGATGTCAAATGAGGAATTAAAAGCAGAAAGGAAAAAATCTCTTGAATACATTAAATCCCGTAAAATGGTCAAAAATTTCTAATTTAAGAAATCCGAACAAATATAAACAAAATTAAAAGTAAAGGGGAAAAAAGTATTATGCAAAAAATAGGTCTGATTGGGGCAATGGATGAAGAAATAGAATTATACTTATCTGAGTTAGAAGGAATGATTAAAACAGAATTATGCGGATTTACATTTTTTTCAGGAAAATTAGCAAACAAAGAAGTTGTGATTGTTAAATCCGGTGCAGGAAAAGTTAATTCTGCAATATGCACTCAAATATTGATTATTAATTTCAAAGTATCATCAATTATTTTTACAGGTGTTGCAGGAGCACTCAATCCGGATTTAAATATAAAAGATATAGTTATCTCAAAAGATAGTATACAGCATGATATCAATGCTGAAGATTTAGGCTTTGAAAAAGGCCAAATTCCTTTCACAGAACTAAGGATTTTTACTGCTTCTGAAGAACTAAGAAAAATCGCTTCATCTTCAGCAAAATCAATCGGATTGAATGCAATCGAGGGAAGAATACTTACAGGAGACCAATTCATAACCACAAAAGAAAAATCCGAAGCACTAAGAAAAGAATTCAAAGGAGATTGTGTTGACATGGAAAGCGCCAGCGTAGCACATGTATGCGAATTAAATAATATGCCTCATTTGATAATCAGATCAATTTCAGATAAAGCCGATCATTCAGCAGCAATTGATTTTACAGAATTCTGCAAAGCAGCATCAAAAAATTCATTCTTACTTGTAAAGGGACTGATTTCAAATTTAAAAGAAAATAAAAAAGAAAAAATTGATATTCAAAAAATTATAAAATCGAAAATAAGAACTGTTCCAGACTGGCCGAAAAAAGGCATAATGTTCAGGGACATAACAACTCTTCTCAAAGACAAAGGCGGTTTTAATCAGATGATTGATTTGCTGGTGGAAAGGTACAAAAATAAAAAAATCGATGTTGTTGTTGGAATAGAATCCAGAGGTTTTATCACAGGCGCAGTTCTGGCTAATAGATTAGGATTAGGCTTTGTTTTAATCAGAAAACCAGGCAAACTTCCTGCTGAAACAATTTTTGAAGAATATGACCTTGAATATGGAAAAGATAAAATAGAGATTCATAAAGACGCAATTGAAAAAGGAGATAAAGTTCTGCTTGCTGATGATTTAATAGCAACAGGAGGAACCGCATTGGCTGCTTGTAAACTTATTACTAAACTTGGCGGAGAAATTGTTGAATGCAGTTTTATAATCGATCTCCCGGATTTAGGCGGAAAAAATAAACTTGAAAAAGCAGGATATAAAGTTTTTAATTTAATCGAATTTGAAGGGGGATAAATTGCATAACTGTGAAGTTTCAATTAATTATTCAAAAACTAAAAATACATAATGTTATAAAAATATTATTTAATATTCACAATAATCCGGAATGAAAAAAACAAATTAAAAATAAGAGATTTTGATTATGTCATTTTATAAAAACAAAAATGTATTAGTAACAGGCGGAGCTGGTTTTGTAGGGAGCCATGTAGTTGATGAACTGATTAAATTAGACGCAAATACCGCAATAACTGTGAGAGATTCTAAAAGCAAAAAAATCAAACAGAATATTGAAAATCCTGAAAAAATCAAAATAATCAATGCTGACCTTTCTAATGAAAAAGACTGTAAAAAAGCAGTAAAAAATATGGATATTGTACTAAACCTTGCCAGTAATGTTGCGGGTATAGAGTATAACATTAAACACCCAGGTTCAATATTAACTGAAAATATTATTATGAACACCAACATACTGGAGGCAAGCCGTATTGAAGGAATTGAACGATTTTTGGTTGTTAGCAGTGCTTGTGTTTATCCAAGAAAAGTAACAATTCCAACGCCTGAAAGTGAAGGATTCAAAGATAGTCCTGAACCCACAAATTACGGTTATGGCTGGGCAAAAAGACTAGGCGAAATACAGGCAAAAGCGTATTATGAAGAATTTGGGATGAAAATAGCTATTGCAAGACCCTATAATGCTTATGGTCCGCGGGATAAGTATGATGATAATACCTCCCATGTGATTGCTGCATTGATAAAAAAAGCCTTTGCAAAAGGCGACGAAATGGTTGTTTGGGGCTCTGGAAAACAAACAAGATCGTTTATTTATGTCAAAGATCTTGCTAAAGGTCTGCTTGAAGTTTGTGAAAAATACCCTGTTGCAGACCCTTTAAATCTCGGAAGCAATCAGGAAATCAGCATAAAGGAACTTGCTGAAATGATACTAAAAATATCTGGATCAAAAAAGAAACTTGTATTAGATTCAAGTTATCCTGACGGCCAGCCAAGAAGAGCAAGCGATAATTCAAAGGCAAAAAAAATAATTGGTTTTGAAGCAAAAGAACCATTCGAATCAGGATTAAAACATGCGATTGATTGGTATAAAAAAAAACTAATTATTTAATGATTTAAGTTGCAGATTTTCAGTAGATGCAATTGTTTCAATACAATTTAATTTTTCGCAAAATTCATTTGTACAAATAACAGAGCCTGCTTTTAATTTTTTCATGAGTTTAACTGTTGCATCACAATCAACCTCAATTTCTGCTTTTATTTCATTATAGGATTCATACAGGTGAATGGGAAGCGAATAAGAAAGCCCGTCAAATAAAGTTATCTTGCCATGCTGTGTGGCTAAATAACCCGAAATGTAACAGCCTTTTGAATCACCAATAAACATGTACGGTTCTATTATAGCATCCGCAATGCCATCTGCTTCCTTGCAGATAGTATTGTTAAAATTTACTCTATCACTAAAATCAGAAAAATAAACAGCAGAATATGCCGATGAAGCAAGGACAACCAAAAACACTGAATAAAGAACTTTTTTATCTGAAGACAAAATTTTTGTAATTAAAAAATATACTGCAACAACTGTGAAGTACTGAAGATATAATGTAAACATGAACTTGTTCAAAACAGGGATAAAACTTGATACGCCTGAAACAATAAATGCAAATATTAATGCATTAAACTGGAGAAATTTTTTTGTCACCTCATTTTTTTCAATGAAAGAAAAATAAATGAGTGCAGACAAAACCAAAAGCGAAAAAGCAAAAAAAGTTAAGGGAATGTTTGAAAACCATGCCATTATTGAAATAGCAGAATCTGAATAAGAAGCGAATGCGGGAATAATCCAGATAAGATTTAATGAAACTAATAATGCCACAATCCCGATTTTTTTAAAATCAAACCCGCTGATTAATAAAATAAACGGAAAAACAAACAAACCATATAACAGGAAATGTGCATAAGCCATTACTGAAAGAGACCAGGTTAGACCGACGAAAACTGCATCCTTGAAAGAGAATTCTTTTTTACGGAAAATATAAAAACATTTAAACATAAATGCCAAAAAGAAAACCCATGCAAAAATAGTGGCCATTCTTTGGGTTTCAAAAAACGTGTTAATTGAAACTTTGTTAAAAAAAGCCAGAGAAAGAAAAATAATTCCTAAAGATAAACTTGCAAACTCTTTTTTTGCAATAAGAAATAAAAAAATCACGGATAAAAGCATAACAATGTAACCGCTTAATGAAAGCGCATTTGAAACAGAGAAAAACAACAGTAGTTTGTAAATCGGCAGGGCAAAGAAAAAAGATAAGGGGAAATAAAATGAGAGAGTTAAAAAATTCCCATTTTGCCATTCAGCGGCATTCTCTAAATAACCGTATTTTTCCAAAAAAAACAAATTAACAATATTAGAACTCAAATCAGCAGATGCATAAGAATCTGCATTCTGAATGAATCCTGCGCAAACAATGAGAATTGGAATAAACGCAATAATTGCCATTGTATAAATAATTTTACTGCTTTCAATATGAATCATTTAAATATTAGCCTTAAAGGATATTTAAAAATAGTGGGACATCAGTCCTGATTCTTATTATTTTTGAATAGTTCTCTTATTTCTTCTCTATTAAGGAGCTTTGCACTATTAGCATCATATTGCTTTGATAAAGGCTGTATAGGGGATTGTTTTTTTCCCGCAGCATACATGCTTATCGGCTGTTCTTTAATTATGAATAGATTATCTTTCTCAACAGCATATTCTGCTTCTTCAGTTGTCATGAGTAATTCCGAAATTTTTTCACCAGGCCTCTTTCCTATTATTTCTATTTTAATATCTTTAGGATTGTAGCCGTATTTTGGAGCAACTTCTTCAATCATAATTTCAGCAAGATCAATTATTTTCATAGCATTCATTTTCAGTATAAAAATTTCTCTGGAAGTCATTTCCTGAGCCGCCTTAAGTATGAGTTCAACCGCATTTGGAAGAGACATAAAAAATCTTACCATCTCTTTTGAAGTCAAAGTAACAGGACCACCTTTTTTTATCTGCTCTTCAAAAATAGGTATTACAGAACCGCTTGAATTCAAAACATTACCAAAACGAACGCAGGAAAACTGTGTATCAACATCCCCAATCGAAGCATTGAGAACTATTTTTTCACTTAAGAGCTTTGTTGCCCCCATTGTGTTGATAGGATTAACTGCCTTATCAGTACTTATTGAAATAAATTTTTCAACCCCTTCTTCGCCTGCAATATTAACAAGATTCTGAGTACCGTAAACATTTGTAGAAACAGCCTCAAACGGATTGTACTCGCATAATGGAACGTGTTTTAGTGCTGCAGCATGAAAAACTATGTCAACCCCTTTCATTGCTCTTTTTACTCTTTGGAGATCCCTAATATCCCCAATAAGTGCTCTAAGCTTTGGATTGTTTTTCATGCGTTGAAGAAGATTAAACTGAGCAACTTCACTATTATCAAGAACTCTGACTCTTTTCACATCATATTCAAGAAGTTGTTTTACTATCTCAGAACCAACAGAACCACAGCCCCCTGTAACAAGAATATCCTTGTCTTTGAAAAATTTCTCTGCATCCATTACTAAAAAGCTCCTGAAAATGTTTTAATACTCTCTGGTTCAAAACTCAATTTTTCACCTTAATTCCGACCATTCTGCTATTTTCTCGCAAATTAATAGTATTTCATCCCTTGTCATAGACGGGTAAAAAGGAATTGTGAGAACCTCCTCTGACAAGCGTTCCGTTCTTGGAAGATTGCCTTTCCCGAAACCCATTTTTTTATAGAATGTCTTTAAGTGCAATGGAGGAAAGTAAATCTTGCTGGTTATATTATTTTTTTGTAAATATTCTTGAAGAGAATCCCTTGCGGACTTATTCTCTAATTTTATAGTATACATTTGATAAACACTGAAAAAATTTTCAGGATTGCTCTGGATTTTCACCCCATCGATTTCTAAAAGTGCTTTGTTGAAAATTTCTGCATTTTTTTTCCTGGATTCAATTATCTTGTCAATTTTCACGAGCTGGGAATTCCCAAGTGCCGCACACATCGCAGGCATTCTGAAATTATAACCCAAACTAATGTAATCCATATCCTTAGTTGAAGAAAAATAATCCTCACCTTCATCAAGTCTTCCATGAGAACGTAACAATTTGAGTTTTTCATAAATTTCTTCGGAATCAGTAAGCACTGCTCCGCCTTCTCCTGTAGTAATTATTTTATTCTGACAGAAGCTTAGTATGGCAGCATCACCAAAAGAGGATACTTTTTTTCCGTTAATTTCTGCACCACACGACTCTGCAGCATCTTCGAAAAAAAACAAATTTTTTTCTTTTGCCAACTTTTTTATTGCCAGAGTATCACGGCAAGGCATGCCACCATAATGCATTATAATAATTGCTTTTGTTTTTTCATTTATTTTCTTTTCAACATCCTTAACATCAAGACCAAATGTTTCTTCCTCAACTTCCGCAAAAACCGGTTTTGCTCCGGCCATGACAACAGAATTTGCAGTAGCAATAAAAGTAAATGAAGGAACTATTACTTCACCGCTTGTAATATTGTATGCAAGAAGCATGCAATGCAAAGCAGATGTGCCAGAATTGAATGCTACGCAATACGCTCTGCCAATATATTTAGCAATATTTTTTTCAAATTCCGCAATCTCAGGACCCGTAGCCCAATAAGTTCCGCGTCTTATAACAGATTCAACAGATTTCACATCTGCCTCATCCCAATAAATTTTGAAAAGAGGTATTGATTTTTTTTCCATAAAAAACATTTCTCACAATTTTTTAATTACTTTTGCAGGGCATCCAATAGCAACGACGTTAGCAGGAATGTCTTTGTTCACAAAACTATGGGCACCTATAATGCTGTTCTCGCCTATTGTAACCCCAGGCATTATTACTGTATGTGAACCTATTCTGCTATTTTTTTCCAAAATAACTTTGCCAGTTTTACCATCGATTGTTGATTCACTATAAATACTGCAATGCGAACCAACCTGACAAAGTTCCTTAATTTCCACTCCGTTCTTTGCATTAATGTAAGTAAACGCACCTATATCGGTTTTCTCACCCAAAACAAGACCTTTCTTGTGCTGAACCAGCCAATTATATTGAGTAAGTTTTCCTTCTTCTATTTTTGGCATTACCCATTCTTTGAATCTTTCAGAGGACATTAACCAAATAGTGAGGCTTTATATTTAAAAACAATTTCTAATTAGCCAACTTTAAACAGATTAAGGAATGTACCCAAACATTTTAATTTGAGTGAATTAACAGTATTAAAAGGAGCTGAAAAAATGAAGGTACTTGTTGTAGGCGCACATCCGGATGATGAAATACTTGGGGTTGGCGGAACGATTTGCAAACACGTTTCCGATGGAGATGATGTTTATGTTTGCATTGTTACAAAAGCGCATGAACCAAAATGGTCAAAGGAATATATTGCAAAAAAAATTCAAGAGCAAAAAAAAGTTGACAAACTGCTTAAAATAAAAAAAAGATTCAATCTGGATTTTCCAACTATAAAACTTAATGAAATAGCCCATGGAGAAATTAATAAAAAAATAACAGAAATTGTTGAAAAAGTAAATCCCGATATTGTGTACACTAATTTTTGGGGTGATTTAAATCAGGATCATGCAATGGTTTTCAACGGCACTATGGTTGCAGTTAGACCTCCAAAAAAAATAAGACTGCTTTGTTATGAAACACTTTCGGAAACTGAATGGGGTGTTGATACATTCCGCCCGAATTTTTGGGTAGATATAACAAAATTTTTAAAAAAGAAAATAAGCGCATTTGAAATTTACAAATCTGAAGTGAAAAAAAACCCTCACCCTAGAAGTGCAAAGGGAATACAACTTTTGTCAGGAAAACGCGGAAGTGAAATCTGCACAGAGAACGCGGAAGCATTCATGATTATCAGGGAAACGTGGTAGCAATGAATATATTGTGGCTATCTGCTAATCGATTTGGATATGAGCTGCTTAAAGAAGCAATTAATCTTGAAGGGATAAACATCACCGGCATAATCACTCTTGCAGATGGAACAAAAACCGTAATGTATGATGGAATAGAAATCAAAAAGTGGAAAGAGTTCGGAATTGATGTTTTTGAAATAGAAAGATTAGACCTTGAAGCAAAATTAATCAAAAAACTTGCACCGGATTTGATTGTTATGTGCGGATGGAGGCAGGTTATTAGTAAAGAAATTTTGAGCATGCCAAAAGAAGGATTCATTGGTTTTCATCCGACTCTTCTGCCAAAAGGAAGGGGTCCAGCTCCAATTATAAACAGCATTCTCCACGGTTGGAAGGAATCAGGAGTAACAATGTTCCGTGTTTCTGATGGAATAGACAACGGAGATATTGCAGGACAGGAAAAATTCTTGATTGAAAAAAACGATCACTCTTTTGAAGTTTATGAAAAGGTTATTGAGACAGGAAAGAAACTTGTGAAAAAATACTTACCTCTTATCGCACAAAAAAAGGTTCTTTGGAAAAAGCAGGACGAATCAAAGGCAAGTGAATTTGAAAAGCCTGAAAAAAACAGCAATTGCATTGATCTCAAAAACGAAACTCTTGAAGAAATATCAAGAAAAATAAGGGCCTTTTCAAAACCCTACAACGGAGCATATCTACATAACAAAGGTAAAAAACTAATTTTATGGAGAGCTGAACTCAAATGATTAAAGTGTGTGTACTGACCGGAACAAGAGCAGAATACGGCCTTTTGAAACCTGTGATGAAAGAAATCAAAAATCACCCGAAACTTAAGCTTTTTGTAATAGCAACTGGAATGCACCTCTCAAAAGAATTCGGATACAGTGTAAAGGAAATAGAAAAAGACGGTTTTAAAATTAGCGCCAGAGTCAAAATGAACCCTGAAAAGGACACTGGTTTTTCTATGGCTGAATCAATGGGGAAAGGAATTGCAGGAATTGCAAATGCAATGAAAAAAATAAAACCTGATTTTCTTGTTGTTCTTGGGGATAGAACAGAAGCTTTTGCCGGAGCAATTGCGGCAGTTTATATGAATATTCCAATTGCACACCTTCACGGTGGAGACATAAGCAGGGCAGGAATTGATGAATCTGTAAGACACGCAATCACAAAACTTGCAAACATTCATTTTCCGGCAACAAAAAAAAGCGCTGAAAGAATAAGAAAAATGGGCGAATCCAATTGGAGAATAAATATTGTCGGAGCACCTTGCATGGACACGATTCTTAACGCAAAATTGTTTGACAAAAAATGGATTGGAAAAAAATTTGGAATTATCCCCGAAGAAAAATTTATTATTGTGGTTCAGCACCCTGTGACAACTGAATCTGAAAAAGCAGGAATGCAGATGAAAGAAACGCTTGATGCAGTTATTAAATCAAAAGTACAGACGATCTTGATTTACCCTAACTCTGATTCCGGCGCCAGAAAAATGATAACACAAATAAAAAAACAGGCAGGAAAACAGATTATTGTATGTAAAAATCTCTCACAAAAAGAATATCTTAGCATTTTAAAATTTTCAGGAGGTATACTCGGCAACTCAAGTAGCGGAGTAATAGAAAGCACGGCATTCGGAATACCTGCAATTAACATCGGAATCCGACAGGACGGAAGAGAAAGAAGCACAAATGTAATTAATACTCCTCATGATGCAAAAAAAATTGAAAACGCGATTAGAAAAGCACTGTTTGATAAAAACTTTATTAAAAAAGCAAAAAACGCAAAAATAATTTATGGCAATGGAACTACTGGCAAAAAAATTTGCCAAATACTTGCAAAAACTAATATAAATCAAAAGCTTCTTCAGAAAAAAAATTTTGATAATTGAAACTCAACGCACATAATTCTTTTTCAGAGGAGTATCCTTTTCAAGATTTTTCACTGCTTTTTTTCCTATAATTGAAACAATTTTTTCAGGAAGCAACCCTGCAAAAGGTCTTTTTATGCAAAGCATTTTTCGAGTAATTTTAGTGCCTTTTAATATGGATTGTGCCACATAAATGCCTTTTCTGATTGTTTTTAGATTACTCTTTTCAGATTGTAAAACTGTTTTTTTCTCAGACCCCAGTATTTTCTCAACTAATCTTATCCCTAAAACAAATTCTGAAAGCTGTTTCGGATTGATAGAAGCACAATGGTCTGGCCCAGGCATATTTTTATCAAGTGTGAAATGCTTCTCAATTACCTTTGCCCCCATAGCAACAGCTAATTGTGCTGCCAATAACCCAGTAGTATGATCCGAAAATCCAATGTGAAGTTTGAATTTTTTTTCCATTGTTTTCATTGCAAGAAGATTAACATCCTCTGGAGGACAAGGATAGGAGGTTGTACACTGAAGCAGAATTATTTGTTTATTGCCTCTTTTTCTTATTGCGTTCACTGCTTTTGAAATCTCTTCAAAGCTAGACATCCCTGTACTCAAAATTATTGGTTTTCGTTTCTTTGCAGCATATTCAATAAGAGGAATATTAGTTAAATCCGCTGAAGAAATTTTGAAAGCCTCAACATTTAAATTTGACAAAAAATCTACATCCTCAATTCCTGAATGGGGTGTAGAAAGGAAAATTATTTTCTTTGAATCACAATATTTTTTCAGTGCCGTTTGGTTCTTTTCACTTAACTCGAGTTTTTTCAGCATTGAATATTGTGAAGCGGAATTATGAGTATTTTTTTTCTGATAATCTGCTTTGGGGGCATCAATTGTGACTAATCGGTCTGCAGAAAAAGTCTGAAATTTTATTGCATCAACCCCTGCAACAACCGCTTCATCCACTAGCTTCTTTGCTATCCTGAAACTGCCATTATGGTTGACCCCGGCTTCAGCAATAATAAATGCTCTTTCATTAGGACCTATATTTTTTTTGCCTATTTTTATGTTCATTTTTTCCCCTTCAACAATTTTTCTGCAAGAATAAAATCAAGTTCTGTATCAATATCAACAGATGATTCCTCAGGCATTACATAACCTGTTGTTTTAGGGCCATAAAGAAGGTTATTTTTCAGGATTGATTCTGTCCAGGATACAAAGATTGCGCCATTAGGATAATACCTTTCTTTAGCCTGCTGTCTTGCATAAATTTTTTTGCTTGAATTATTCACAAGAAAACCTTTGTTATTTTTTTCAAGAACCCATTCTATAGGTTTTTTTAGTTTTGTAACAGAAATAACTGAATCTGCTTTTGAAACATAAAGAAGTTTCAATGCTTTTTTTATGTCAGAAGCTTTTCTGAGCGGGCTGGTTGGCTGCAAAACCAAAACAATATCAGGAGAATATTTTTCTTTACGCAAAACTGACAAGGCATGTTTTATTACAGGTAACATAGGGGTTGAATCTTTTGCAAGTTTTTTAGGTCGAATAATTGTTTGGCTTCCGTATTTAACTGCTGCTTTTTCTATTTCTTTATTATCAGTGGAAACAACAATTCTTTTTATCCCTGCTTTTTTAGCTTCACTAATCGCATAATAAATAAGCGGCCTTTTGTTAAGCGGTTTAATGTTTTTTTTCAGCAAGCCTTTAGAACCGCCTCTTGCAGGAATTATTGCCAGAATATCGTAATTGTTCATATAGTTTCCTGTTTAGTTTATTTATATTGAAATTTTGTTGTTAATATTATTTTTGTTACAACAATAATTGGTAATTCGCCAAAAAATACGGCAGAAAGAAAAAAGACAAGTGTTTTAAACAAGGTTGTGAAAAATATTTACTATTCCTCTGTATACAAAAATACAGATTTAAAAGGTTAAATTGATGTTTACAAAGAAAAACAAGGTTCTTTTCATTATTCATGATGTTTACCAAGATGATAATCTTCTTCCGCTTGGTCCGGCATATCTTGCTGCTGTCCTGCATGAGAAGGGCGCTCAGGTAGAATCATATTGTATGGATATTTTTCATTATACTAATGAGGAACTTGCCAAACACCTTGATGAAAATGAGTATGATTTGATAGGCGTGGGCTTCATGGCAGCACGTTTCGAGGAAACCGTAAGAGAGCTATGCGAAACAATTAATGCCCATAAAAAAAATGCATGGTTTGTTCTCGGGGGTTCTGGTCCATCTCCAATTCCGGAATATCTGCTCAAAGAAACAAAAGCCGATATAATTGCAATTGGTGAATTTGAAAAAGGAATAATCAAACTTTTGGATGCAAAAATAAACAACAAGCCGTTGAATGAAATCAAAGGCATTGCATACACAGAAAATGGAGAACCGATTGTTAACGAAAGAGATGCTCCTATCAGTAATATTGATGAAATTCCTTTTCCTCTTTGGGAAATTTTCCCAATGGAAAAATATGTTAACTCAATAAAATTTTTCAAACAGGACCCAGGAGAAAAAACTTTTGTTTTTCTTTCAAGCAGAGGATGCATCAACAGATGTAATTTTTGTTATAGGCTCGAAAGAGGAATTAGAGTAAGAAGCCTCCAGAATATTATAGAAGAATTAAAGATTCTTTATGAAAGATACGGGGTTACATGCTATTATTTCTTAGACGAACTTTTTGTACTTTCAAAATCACGCCTGCGTGAGTTTGAGAAAGCCCTTAAAGAGGCAAATCTTAAAATAAAATTTTCATGCAATGCTCGTGTTGATTTAATTGATGAGGAACTTATAGAAATACTTAAAAGATGCGGATGCACATTCATTAACTTTGGTTTTGAGTCATCTGATGATGAAGTGTTGAGAATAATGGACAAGAACACTACTGTAAAAAAGAACATTAATGCCCTTGAGGTTGTGAAAAAAGTCGGCGGAGTAGGAATGGGTCTGAATTTCATTTGGAACAACTTTGGGGATACTGCAGAAACACTGAGAAACAACGCCAATTTTATAATGAAATATAACACTTATGATCAATGCAGAACAATCAGACCTGTAACCCCTTACCCTGGAAGCCCATTATATTATACTCTTATTAAACAGGGAAAACTGGGCGGAGCAGATGATTTTTTTAAGAAATTCAAGAACTCTGATTTGATTTTTATTAATAATATGAGTATTCCTGATGAACAAGCATACAAACTACTTCTAGAGGTAAACACTGACCTAGTTATTGATCATTATAAGCACACCTCAGGAAATATGGAAGAGGCAAAAAAAATAATAAAAGATTTTACCGCTCTTTACGCTGGAGAAATAGATAATTTCAGAGGCGCAAGACATCTCGACAAGAACGGATAATTTTTGCACTAAATTATTTTTCATTTACTTTTAATTAGTTTTATTTTTTATCATTTCAATAATCAATTCTACCTGTCTTTGTGTAGATTTTCCGTCCAGTTTATACAAGTGATTTGTAACAAATTTTTCCCTGGCCTGAGACATTTTTTTGATTGCAGTTTTATCAAAAAGCATCTGCCGAATTTTTCCCTCTGCATTTTTTTCTTCTGAAACTCTTAAGGCTACTCCGCTTTCAACCCAGGGAATTTCTTCTTTTTTGTCAGTAAACTCAATTAGTACCACAGGTCTGCTCATCATCACTGCTTCAGTTACAATGGTTGATGGATGAGTAATAACAAGATCACTGGCAAAAATAGATTCAAAAACACTCGAGTCCTCATGGATTATTTTAACATCAAGTCCTTCTTCCAATGCTATTTCACGGTACTTTTTTGAGTCTCCTCTTGGGTGAGGCTTCAGAACAACCTGAATACCCTCCATTTTTCTGAGTGCTTTGAAAATTTTTCTTTCAGAATCAATGAATGGTTTTATTGGCAAAGCAACAGCAAAAAGCACAATTTTTTTAGCAGGATTAAGATTATAGTGACTACAATAAGTTTCCTTGTTAAATATTTTTTCTGGTTGTGAAATAACATCATACCTAGACTGGCCAGTAACCAC
>JANLGZ010000028.1 GCA_024653905.1 archaeon | reverse complement strand
AGGGAAAAATTCCCAACTTGTGCTGATGTGCCTTATGCCCGGAGAAGACATAGGTGAGGAAGTTCACGAACATATTGACCAGTTTTTCAGGTTTGAGTCAGGCAAAGGAGCAGTGTTCATTGATGGAGCAAAACACGAAGTACAAGACGGAGACGGAGTAATAATTCCTGCTGGCGCAAGGCATAACGTTGTAAACACATCAGATAAAGACAAACTCAAGTTTTACACAATTTATTCACCACCTGAGCATGTTGATGGAACAATCAGACACACAAAAGCAGAAGCCGAAAGCGAACCGGAAGAATACGACGGTAAACCAACAGAATAAAGTTTCATTGGGAAAGCCCCTTGAAACCTACTGTTTACAAAGAAGATAACATCTGATCCCTACAAAAAAATAAAACAAATAAAAATATGAAAGTAGAGGGTATGCGAGGGACGAGCGTGGAACAAGCAGTTAGAATCTCTTTTAATCTCCAATTAATAGAGAATTTTGAAGTTAATAATTACTATGAGGCATTAAAAGATAACTATTTATAAGAAAAAATGTTTATTCTAAGCATGAAAACAATAATACTATTCACTATTCTACTTTTGTCTTTGAGTGGTTGTATTAGTTTTACAGGTGAGTCTAACCAGACAAAATACTGTGGAGTAAGCGCCTGTATAAACAAGGCATTGTCCGACTGCACTTCAACAAGTATTCAATTAACCCGTTTTGTTGGAGAACACTTGGACCGATATTATTCTATAATTGGACCTTATGGGGATGACCATTGTATGGCAACTTATTACACTAGAAGTGATGATTTGCTACAGCGCCTGTTGTTTGTTGATAATCAGTTATTTTGTCCTGTTAAAAGGAATCTCCCTGAAAACATCTCAATAGAAGACTATTTTTATGACGAGCACAGCAATACTCGAGGTTGCAGAAACCCCTGACCAAAACCATACTCAACTGAACCACAATTTCTAAAAAGTTCTCTGCAAGAATAAGCCACTCCAATCAGTTCGAATCACTAAGAGCGCGGAGGACATAAACACTCCCAATGATTAAACCAAATCAAAAACTTCAGCACAACAATAAACCAAAAATACGAACAAACAGAAACACTACTCAAAGACTTACCATAAAAAAAATAAAATTATAAAAAAATTAATCATTAACCAAAGAAAAACTACTTATAATTATTATTACTAGCCAATTCAAGAAAACTATTTTCCAACTTCCTCATTTTACTTTGCATTTACCTATTCTTTCAAAGAAAAAGATAAGCTCTCTTCTTCAATTTATGCAACAGTTTCTTTAGCATATTTCTTTTGCAAAAAGTATGTGAGCAAAGGAGGGGTTATGAATGTGGTAATCATTATTACTGCAACTAACGCGGAGTAAATATCTCCTGAAACCAATCCCTTGCTAAGTCCAAAGCTTGCGAAAATCAATCCAACTTCTCCTCTCGGAATCATTCCAACACCTATTGAGATTTTGGATGCTTTCTCTCTAAATGCACCAAGTCCAGAAACAAGTTTTCCAACTACTGCAACTAATGAAAGAATTACAATCATTGGAATAATTTCTGGTTTTATTAATGAAAATAAATCCACGCTTGCTCCTGCTACAACAAAGAAAACAGGAGCAAAAATCTGGGTGAGCACATGAGTATTTTTCCAAATGTGTTCTTTGTGTTCCTCTCTTTCAAGAACTAAACCAGCAGCAAACGCACCCACAATAGTAGCTAAGCCGATTCCTGCGGCAAGGTAAGACATTAATAAAGCAAAAATAAACGCCATTACAATGAAGGTTCTCTGGATTTTGAAATGGTGAATTGCATTAATTACTCTCCCCTCAAGAAACTTCCCCGCAAGTACAGTTACTACAAGAAAAACTATTGAAAATGCAATTATTTTTCCCACGTTGAACAGGTCAACAGTTCCTACAGAAACCATGTCAGTAAGGATTGAAAGTATTATTAGTCCAATAATATCATCAATTACTGCTGCACCAAGAATTATTTTTCCCTCAATTGAAGAAATCATGTTCATGTCTCCAAGAACACGCATTGTTAATCCTACACTTGTAGCAGTTAAAGTTGCGGCAATAAAAAAAGCAACATTAAAATCAAGCCCAATTGCAAAAAGATATGGCATTGCAAGAATTACTGGAGCAGCAACACCAATTATTGCAACCAACAGAGAACTTACTCCACTTTTTAGAAGCTCATGTAAATTAGATTCGAGACCTACTTCAAAAAGAAGCATTATTATTCCAAGTTCTGCAAGAAAAATTATGCTAATATCATGCAAATTTAATAAACCAAGAATACTTGGCCCAATAATCAATCCAACAAGAAGTTCTCCGAGAACTTTAGGTTGTTTAAACCTCTCAAAAATAAACCCGCCTAAACGAGCAGCAAAAAGAATTATTCCCAATTGAAATAAAGTATCTGCAATTAATGTTTCACTCATTAAAAATTCACCCCTATTTAAAAATTTTAAAAATATTATTTTAATAAACTAAAAAAATCTAATTAAGTTTAAAAAGCTAATTAAAAAAATTGTTCTTTTTTTCTAAAATTGTTTTTTCCAATCGCCAATAGCTCATTATCGCGGTTGTCCTCTTCTACGTGCCACCTCTAATCGTTTTCTTTCTATTCTTTCTTGTATTATTTCCCATTTTTGTGCCTGTTTACGTTTAAGTTTTTCACGCTCCCTTTTATTAGTTTCTTGTATTTTCTGTTCAGCTTCTTCTATAGTGGAAGTATTAAACAGGCGTTTCACTGCAGTTTCGTTTAATTCTCGTGCCTCGAAAAGTAAGCCTTGTGTTTGCTTGTGTTTACTGGCAAGCATCTCCAAGACAAACAGTTTATTTGCTCCTGTAAATATTTCCGTGTTTACCTTAGCTGTTACGCCGTTATTTTTCAGATGCTCTGCTATTCCATTGCTATGTGCAAGACCAGTGAGTGCATAAATTATCGGCTTTTTTCTTATCCTGCCTGCTTGTAGTATTGCCTCAGCAAACTTGCGATCCGCCTCAAAGTTTCCCAAAAAGTCCAGTAGAGGATCTGCATTTATCTTGTCGGGATGATACTTTCTGGAAGCCGCTCTTTCCAATGGCACTATTTCAATGTTTCTTTTTTCGCACTCGGCAATTACCTGCATTAGTGCCAAATGCGCCCCTTTTGGAGAGTAGTAATAGTCATGTCTCAAGCGGTCATAATAGTTTGGCTTAATTTCAAGGGCTAGTACAGAGTTTTTAGGAATTTTTTTTATATATTCTAAGATATCTTGATGATTAGGATATCCTGCATGGTGGATCCACGGCAGGAGTTCGACCACAAACTTTTTGTTGCCTTCTTTTCCGGTTGGCATAATTATTAGTTATTATCTATAATACTTAAACCTGATTATTTGAGAGATTCGGATTAATTAAAAACGCGGGGGACGGGATTCGAACCCGCGCACCCTTTCGAGTAACAGCTGACTGCAACTCAGCCCTGGTTCTCTTTCTTTTTCCCCAGGGTTTTTCTTTCTCTGTTCAAGAGAAAGAAAAAGGCTGTAGCAGGCTGCCGCGTTAGACCACTCCGCCACCCCCGCAACCGTTGCATCAGTTGGGTACGGTATCATCTTTCCCTCTAAGGCTCGATGCTACTTACTCAACGTTCGCTAAAGCATAATAGTGACTGAATCCAATGCCTATAAACATAATTCAGAGTAAATTTAAAAGGGTATATATGACCCTATCTACTAAACGCATGAAGATTATTGCTTATAACTTTCAGAATTTTACCCAGAGTTTCATGTTTTTTTTCAAGTTCGGAAGTCATTGGTTCCATTGTTTGATGCACGGTACTTTGAGCAAGAGGGTCACCTAAGTTATCCTCAATCTGCACGGCAAGGGTATTGCGTTCCCTTATTTCCTTTGAAACATTAAGCTGAACTTCTCGGACATGTGATTCTGCTTCGTGCAGGAATTTCTGCTTATTCAAACCAAGAATCTGAATGTTTTGATATGCTGTATTAAACGCATTAAGAGAAGGTTCCTTTAACATTTCAGTTATTTCTTTGGAATATATTTTCTTGTAATTCCAGCGCGCCACACCGCGTCTTATTATAGATTTTATGCGATGTTTGAAAAAAGCCATTTTAAAACAATATAAATAGGCAGTTAAAATTTAAAAAAACCTATTATTCCCAAAAAAAAGTTTTAAAACAAAAATCAAAAAACAAAGAAAATTTCTTAGTGCTTAAAAATAGCTGTAAGCAGTGTTTTTCATTAATAAGTTCTTATTTTTTCAGCATCTTTGTTATTTTTGAGTGTAATTCCCTTGCTGGTTTGAGGATAACTTCGTCTCCTGCGATCCCTATTTTTTGAGCATAATCTAACATCCCGCCGTTGTTGAGTCGCTGTTCCCTTTTCTCAAAGTAATATTCGGTTATGATTGAAAGTGAAAATAAGAAAGTTGAAACGCCTGTAAGTGCAAATAGCACGGTGAAAATTTTTGCAATGTCAGTAGTGGGAACCAAATCCCCGTAACCTATTGTGAGCAGAGTTACGCCAGTAAAATAAAATGAATCAACCCAATCCCACCGCTCTAATAAGTGGTAAAAAACCGTTCCAATTGTTAGCAGTCCGATTATAGAGCCTGCCGCGAGTATAACTTTGTTACGTGTATGCATTCAAATCAGAAGAATGATTATAGCAATACTTACTTTAATCCAAAGGAAAAAGCCTTTTTTGCAAAATTATTTTTTGCTTCTGCAAAAAGCAATATTTTTTAGGAAAACAATGTAAAACAATGAGTTGTTAATTTGAATATGTGTGCTGTTTTGAAGAACGGCAGTATGTTCAGGAAAAAAAGATTTAAAACAAAAAGCAATGGTAATATAGTAATGACAACTACTTTTTGCGGAATACCTGTAAAGAGCAGGTTTTTTCTTGCACCAATGGCAAAAGTAACAGCACTGCCTTTTCGGTTGATGTGTGTAAAACAGGGGGCTGGATTGGTTATTACTGAGCAGATTAATGCTACGCAAATAGCAAGGAATCCTGATCCTTTTACTAATAATGAATTTTTTACAATAAAAACAGTTCCGGAAGAAAAACCAGTTGGAGTACAGCTTTTTGGAACCGAAGAAAAGGATTTTATTTCTGCAGTGGAAATTGTTGAAAAGAATTTTGATTTATTAAATGTGAATTGTGGTTGCCCCGCTCCAAGAGAAACATCAATAGGAGCAGGAGCTGCATTGCTTAAAAATCCAGATAAAATTGTTTCGATTTTAAAGGCAATTAAATCAGTTTCAACAAAACCAGTAACAGCAAAAATAAGATTGGGTTGGCATTCAAATGATTCGCTAAAAATTGTGAGAAAAATCGAAAAAACAGAATGCGATGCAATAATGGTTCATGGAAGAACCGCTTCACAAAAATATATGGGAAAAGCAGATTGGAAAGCAATAAGAAAAATAGCAGAATCAACATCAATTCCAATAATTGCTAATGGAGATGTTAATTCTGGAGAAACAGGAATGCAATTACTAGAAGAAACTAAATGCGAATTTGGAATGATTGGAAGAAGTGCGATGAATAACCCATTTGTTTTTCGCGAGATTAATGAATTTGAAAAAGGAAATGATTGGAAACCAAGTGCAGAGGAAAAAATTGAAGGATTTTTTGATTATTTTGAGCAATGTAAAAAATTTGACATGATTAAAATTAGTGATTTGAAAGCAAAGGCAATTCAGTTTACAAAAGGGATTGAGTTTTCAAAACAGACACGCGTTAAATTAATTGAAGCAAAAAATGAAAAAGAAATTATCAAAGCCCTCGCGGGCTTCGAAAAAACAATTATTTAATTATTCGATTATTTCATCAAGCTTTCGCTTAAAATCAGG
>JANLGZ010000027.1 GCA_024653905.1 archaeon | reverse complement strand
CAAACCTAATCCCTGTAAAAATATCAAAAATTGAGTCTATTGGAACTGATAAAACAGTAGATATAGAAACCAAATCACACAATTTCATAGCAAATGGTTTAATAGTACACAATTCAGCACAAAGATTTGAAAGATTAAGAGAGGAAGAAGAACATACTTTTTACAAAAGAGTTAGTGAAAAAATAAACAACGCTTTTTTAAAAGATGAAGAAAAGTTGCGCGGCCTTGTTATTGCAGGACCCGGAATGACCAAGCAAGCATTTTTGAATGTTGAACTGATTGATCATCGTTTGAAAAAGAAAATTATCGGAATAATAGATACTTCTTACACCGATGAATCCGGAATAAGAGAGTTGGTTCAGAAATCTGAGGAACTTTTGAAAGATACAGATATGATGAAGGAAAGAACCACCGTCACTAGTTTTTTAGGAGAATTAGCAAAAGACGGTTTAGCAATTTACGGAGAAAAAGAAGTAATGCAAGCACTAGATATTGGACAGGTCGCTACTGTACTTGTTAGTGAAGAAATCGAATGGATTGTTTACAAAATTAAGAATCTTAAAACTGATAAAATAGAAATAATATTTGATAAAAAAGGAGATTTCAAAGCAAGTTCTCACGAGGGAAACACCCCGATAGAAGTTTTGGAAGAAAATGATTTTTTGGATTACATGGTTGAAAAAACAGAAGAAACTTCTTCCAAACTTATTGTTATTTCTTCTGAAACCCCGGAAGGAGAGCAGTTTTACAACGGTTTTGGGGGCCTTGGAGCAATTTTAAGATATAAAAATAATTAAAAATTTTAAAGGGAAAATTAATGAATAAAAAACAAAAAACTACTAAACTGCTTGCGTCTGAAATAAGCGAGGTTATAGGAATTAAATATTATTCAACAACTACGCATGGAATTGGCGGAAGAATAAAGCGAAGAATTTCCGATTTTATTGTAAAAGAAATAACCCTTAATGGAACTACTTTAGAAAATAGAGCTTTTGGTTTTTGGGAAGAAAAAAGAGAACAGCCTCTTGAATTAACTGAAAGTGAAAAAGAACAATTGTATTTATCAATGGAAAAATTTAACATTGACACCAACAATGCAATCAGAAGAATTGCAAGAGCAATGAGGTGTTCTCCTAAAAGAATTGGTTATGCAGGAATGAAAGATAAAAGAGGAATAACTGTTCAGAAAATTTCTTTATGGAAACCCGATCTTAAATTACTTAAAAATTTTAAAAGCAGATATGTTTCATTATCAGAACCTGAATGGAATAATGAAAGAATTGAAATCGGAAAATTAAAAGGCAATGTGTTTGAAATAACTGTACGAGAAATTGAAATCCCTGAAAAAGAACTGAAAAAAACTATTGAAAAATGTTTCAAGGAAATGGAAAACGGAGTAATAAATTATTTTGGAGAACAAAGATTTGGGGGAATAAGACAGGTCACTCACAAAGTTGGAAAAGAATTTATCAAAGGAAATATGAAAGAAGCGGTAATGCTTTATTTAACATCCCCTGCTGATGGCGAAGAAGAGGAAATTGCGAATGCAAGAAAAAACCTTTTGGAAACAAATGATTTTTCAAAAGCAACAAAAGAATTTCCAACAAAGTTCAGATATGAAAGAACAATCATGCATCATTTATGCAAATTTCCGAAAGATTTTATTGGCGCTTTTCAGCAATTGCCAAAACATTTGATTTATTTGTTTACTCATGCTTATCAAAGTTATTTGTTTAATGAAATGATTAATGAAAGAATCGATAGAGGAATTGGTTTGGAAAAAACTAAAGGAGATATTTTGGAAGATGGAATTCCGACCGCAGGACTTTTGGGTTTTGATTCTGAATTTGCAAAAGGAATTCAAGGAGAGATTGAAAAAAATATTCTTGAAAAAGAAGGAATGAAACTTTCTGATTTTAAAGTAAAAAGTTTTCCTGAATTGAGCTGTTCAGGCACAAGAAAAAAAATTGCAGTAAAACCAGAGGAATTAAAACTGTTTTCAATCGAGGAAGATGAACTGAATGAAGGGAAACTTAAAATTAAAATTTCCTTCAGGCTTGAGAAAGGGAATTACGCTACTACTATCCTAAGAGAACTAATGAAAACAGCCTGAAAGCCAAAATAACTACTAAAAAGAAGCTAAAATAAGGGTTTTTTTGCAAAAATCAGCTAAAAAACAATGGCTAAAGGCAATAATTCTGCATATTTTTAAGGTTTGCAGGCTACTTTTCCAATAATCAGTTCCTCAGAGGATAGGCCCTCAATTTTCTCATTTTCAACCACAATTGCAGGATACCTTGTAGTACTATGTTTTGACACTAATACATCAACCACAGGAATATCAAGATCATGAGGAAAAGCAAAAACCCTCACATTTGGACATTGTTTAACAACAGAATTCAAGATTTTTGCCTGAGCGGCTTCATCTGCTGAAAAAGATTTATCTGTATAAAAGTAAAGAATTGGTTTTATTTCATTACCGCAATCCAAAATTGATTTTTGAACTAATAAATAAAGCTGGATATTCTGATTAAGAAATTTCATTTTTGCTAATTCAGTGTTTGCAAAAAAGGTCTGAGCATTAACTCCCTCTAATTCCATCAAAAAATCATTTGTTTTCCCCGCTTGTAAATCTATTCTTTTGGAAAGCACATTGCAAACATTTTCAGTGTCTCCGGTAATTGATTCATAAAACAGTAATTGCTGAGTTGATTCAATAGCAATAGCGTTTTCCTCTAAAACAGAAGAAACCTGTGAAAGTCTTGCATCATCAGCAAAACCAATCAGCAAAATTCCAAGAACAGTAAGAATAACTGTAAGACCCAATGCTTTGATGTACTTGTTTACCATGCATAATCACTACTGTTTATTTCCTTGAAAAATCCGACAAAGAAAACCACTAAAATAAAAAAACTATAAATCAATATAAAAAGAGTTATTTCTGGCACTTTTGTAATACTTAATTTTGCACCGGCTAATTTATGGCTGTAATACAAAAAGAAAGAATAAAATGCAGCTCCGATTAAGTAAAAGAAAAAACTTGAATTCAATGCAAACAGTCTTGGCACTAAAGCACTTAGGTCATTGCTTGCTGAAAGAAAAGAATAAATAAAACCAAAATACATTCCAATGTTTTCAAGATTTCCTGCAATGAAAATAAAAACAAACAAAACTATTACCCATTCCAGAATAACCGAAAAAGGAAAAGTGAACATTCCAAACTCACCGAACTTTGGATTGAATAACATTTCAGAATATTTTACAGTATTGAAAAATTTACCCCTGTACCACCTTACTCTTTGCCTGAACAAATGTTTCAATGTTGTGGGAACTTCAGTATAAATATGCGCTTCAATACACGTAACAATTCTTCCGCCGTTTTTTCTTATTCTAAAAGCTATTTCCATATCCTCAGTAATGTTTTTTTCATCAAATCCGCCGATTTCTTTCAGCACACTTTTTCTGTACAAACTCATTGGCCCAGGAGTTACAAGAATCGCATTAATATCTGAAAGAACTTTCTGAAAAAAACCAAAAGCAATTAAGTATTCAACTTCCTGAATTTTTTCAACAAGCCCTTTTGTATTATACGCTCTTACAAAACCAGTTACTGCTGAAACACCTTCTTCCATGTGAGAAACCATTTTTTCCAAACAATCAGGTTCAGGATAAGTATCAGAATCTATTGTAACAACATATTCTCCTTTTGCAACAGCAATGCCGTTATTAAGGCAAACTGCTTTTCCTTCATTCTTTTTTTTCAAAATAAGTTTAATACCTTTAATTTTTTTCAGAATATTTTGCGAATTATCACTTGAACCATCATCAACCACAATGATTTCTTTTTTTGAAGGATATGAAAGATTTTTTACATGCTCAATACATTTTGCAAGATTTAGCGCTCCGTTATAATTTGGAATTACAATTGTTACTGATGGCCACTTTTGAACAGTTTTCTTTTTTTTATCCTTGATTTCTAAATAAGCAAAAAGAAAAACACTATTGATGAAAATAAGAAGAATATTGAAGAAAATTATTATCCAATTAAAACTCACTATTTTTACTACAAAATAAACAAATGCCAGCATCACCAAAAAAATCAGCACTGTTCTTGGCTTTATATTCATCAGAAAATTAGGGTTAAAGAGAATTAAAAATAGTTGCATTATAGCCGGTCAACGAGTATATTAACCTGTTCAATTATCTGCTCAGCATCCTCATAGAGGGCTTTTGCTACTACAAAAGAAACATGAGAAATATCAGTAAATGAAGAAGGAGTAATTTTTATTGTCCTTGGTTCCAATTCAACTAAAGAAGTTTTTCCTGTTGGAAAAGAAATGAAAATTCGGGTATTGAAATTATCTGAAAGCAATTGGTTGCACTTTTCTACAGATAATTCCTCATTGGTTTTAACATTCCCTAAATTGGTTTGGCATTTAATTAAATTCCCTTTTTCATCAAGAACTCTGCCAACAACAATAACATCTTTACCTTTAGCAATAAGAACTGTTGAAAATAAAGTTATTGTGGAAACCATGTAAGTATTCTCTGAACCTATTTCCACAAACTGCGGAGAAATTATGAATGTTTTTGAATTTCTCATTTCACTGAGAAGTTCTGAAGGCTGTGCTGAATTAGAAACAAACCTGACTCCTTCCCTTTCAACAGAATACTTGTAATCAGATAAATCTAAATTAATGAAAATGAACCCTGCAAGAACCACAATAAGCACTGCTACAATTGCAGTGATGTAAAAGTAAGTTTCTTTTTTCATAGAAAAAAAGTGATTGAAAAGAATTAAAAACCAGAGCTTATGCTAAGGGATTTTAAAAAAAAAGAAATTAGGAACTCGGGGTTTAAACCCCGGGTCCTCACAATAAACTTGGGATTTAAGCCAAGTCCATTGCGTCAATATCGTCAATTAATTCTTGTACAGCTTTTCCTGTATCAACAGCTGTGTATCCTGCAGCGTAGATGTCTCCGCTTAATGCGTCAACTTCTGCAACCATCTGTCCTGGAGCTGTTAACCTGTCTGCAAGGCTTGAAGCCAATGCGTTAACAAGGTGTCCTCCAATAATGATGTTGCTTCCTGCTGGTGCTTCTGTATCTAAGTACACCAAAGGATTTCTTACTGCTGCTGGTATAGCATAGGTCTCTGGGTTAGCTGAGCAAACTACTGCGCCGTCTCCGCCTGCAACTCCGCAAGAACCGCCGTTAACAGCTTCAACTGTTACTTTGGCTCCTGAATCAGTTGTTCCTGAATCTCCTACACCGAGAGTTAATGTCTCTCCGCCTGATACTGCTCTTTCTACCTCAGTACCGTAGACAATAATATCTACTTTCTCAGCAAGTTGTGGCATACTGATTTTTACTGTTGCACCATTGTCAAGCAAACTAGCTTTTGTACCTGCATCAGTATATCCTGAAGATAGGTATGTACTTGCTGTTCCTCCTTGAAGAGTCCAAGCTGGAGATCCCGTATACTTAACATCATCAGCATATGCTGATAAGTTAGTAGATGGGAATGGTCCGACACCAGTAGCATCTGCAGTGTCAATGTAAACAGTGAAACCACCATTATCTACTGCTGAATTTACATCAAACTCTGCAACAAAGTATGCCTCTGAAGCTGAATTTGCTGTAGCTACATTGAAGTCTGTTGTTTTAGGCACATAATGTGTGAAATTAATCGCCCCTACAGCTTCAGTATATGCGGTTCCATTAGGAACACTAGTTCCTCGGAAAGTTACTGCATGAGAATTTTGGATTGTGTTATCAGTTCCGCCATTCCCAAATGTTTGGTTGTCAAGCAATAACCAAAGCTTGTCGTTTCCATTAGTTGAATTATATTGTGCAGAATATTCTACATATCTTGTAGAATCTGAACTGTACAATTTAATTCCTAATCCATCAGTATTCGAATCGAATGTTGATGAATTAGATAGCAACAATAGATTATCTGCTGCTGTTCCACTAGTATTGAAAAACTCGGTTCCAGTATTATCAGTTCCTTGTTTTAATTCAAATGCTATGTCAACTGCTACAACCATTTGATTAGTTGCATTTGCACCAGTGTTTGCATCCATAATCTTGTAGTTTACCCCATCAACAGTAACTACATTTGTATCCCAAACAGAGTAACCACCTGAAGCTACTTTATCACCTAGTTCTGCAAATCCATCAACTGACAAACTTACATTTGCATCTCCACCGGCAATAGTCCATGCTCTTCCATTAATAATATCTCCGGAAGTTACTGCAACATTGTAGTCGTATGTTACTGTTTTTCCTGCGGTACCTGCAGCGGTTTGATATCTTGCTTCAGCCCAAAAATTTTTTTCTTCGAACTGGAATATTTCACCTGAGTTTGAGTCGTTAACTTGAATATAATATGGAACTTCTCTTGTTGCTCCATCTTCATCAACGAACTTTAATCCTCCAGTATTAGCTACTGCTGATTTTCCGAATTCTACAGTTGTTTTTTCTTCATCTCCTTCGAAACCCATGAATTCGACTTTAGCAAAGCCTTTTCCTTGTGTTCCTTCAGGAAGTGTTTCTAAAAACTCAGCAGTATTTCCTTCATTGCCTTGCAAAGATTGACCTGCTCTTACTGGGTATAATGGACCAAGATCAAATGCTCCTCCATCTTCTGAATCCCAAACTTCTGCACTATTTGCAATTTCTATGGAATAAAGTGAGTTTGCATCAGATGTACCCGTAGTTATTGTTGCTTTGTATGGAGCTGATCCTGTTGCTGATGAATTGTATGGGTAGATAGATCCACTATATAACTCAACAGTATCTGTTCCTTTTGTTATCTCTACGTAACCAATACCTGTGGTTGAACCAATAGCAATAGTATCAACATACAGATTACTCTGTAATGCTTCTTTACCATCAGTACCTTGGAAAACATCTTTCAAGTTTTCAGCTGTTGATACTGTTCTTGTATCGATTAGATTTCCTTCTGAATCATAAAGTTCAAAAGTCCCTTGGTAACTTGTTGTTGCTGATCCTGTTTGGATTATTTGTACAACTTTAACAGTTAAGTCTTGACCGTCAAATTCGTTGTCTCCGACAAGACCTTCGACTGTTTCTCCTTCATTGTAGGTTTCTCTTGCTGAAGCTTTTACAAGTTTTACATATTTTGTACCTGTAAGTGTTGCAGCACTTAATTCGTATTCTTCACCGAAAAATACTACTTTTACTAAATCGTCTGAATCATCAGAGAAGGATGTAGTACCTAATGCAATTCCTGTAGTTGCAGCTCCTAAAGTAACCATGTATGAAAAAGCACCTGCGTCTATTTTAGCAACAAGGTCTTTTACACTTGAACCAGTATCGAACTTAGCATCAACATTAATTCCAATTTTTTCTTTAATGTTAATGTTTGTCCTTGATGTACTAGTTATTGTTCCTTCTAATACTTTCTCTTGTACATTACCATTAAA
>JANLGZ010000025.1 GCA_024653905.1 archaeon | reverse complement strand
GTTCACGCTCCCAACTACCTATCCAATGATGTCTTACTTCAGTATCCAACTCACTTTCAATTGTTAGATTTTTATGTGAACAAGTATTTCTTTTTTTTAATTTTTCAGTCATTAATAATGAGACGGTACTTTTTGGCAAGTTGAAAATTTCTGCTATTTCTTTTTCTTGAAAATTCAAGAGTGCCATTATCGGCATACGTTCTAATATTTTTCTTTCGATGCTTTTTTTCATTTTTTTATTAGATTTATTATGGTTTTTTCATAATTTTTAATTTTTTTAGTTATGGTTTAATCTTCAAAATCCGCTTCTTAAATAGGTGTAATCTGATTTTCTTTGAATACAATCTTTTTTCCATTGTGTTCTTTTCTTAAACCTATCTTCTTCTGTTTCTTCATCATCTTCAGTTGATGATGGATATTTCAATTCCATCATTCTATCCTTCATCAACTGCTCTTGTTTTGTCATATTAAAATAATCATAAAAACTTTCAATTTCATCACCACCAAGATGTATGAGGTGCTTTGATAACGAACGCTCGATGTGTTCAATCTCTTTTTTATTCTCAATTTGAGATTCTTCAAATCTGTGCATTATTGTTTTTTTAATTCTAAAATATCTTTTTTTGCCTGAATTGCAATTTCTAAAGCCATCGAACAAATGTTAGTTGGATTGAAACCATATTTATCCTCGATTCCAGCTTGATTTATTTGCAAATAAAAATCACTACTCATTTTTAAACAAACGCTATACAAAATATCATCTTGAATGTCTGCTTTTTGAAAATGAGTTGTTGGTTGTGTTGTTTTTGCAGGTGTTGGCGTACTTCCGCTTTCTGCTTCTGCTTCTTCTTTCGATAATCCTTTTGCCTCTTGAAACTCTTGAATACTTGCTGGGTCACTAATTTTATAAGCCAACTCCCAACCAACTTTTTGTAAAGTTTTTTTACCAATATTAATCTTATCACCATTCTCCATTATCATATTATGGTATAAAATTCCGTAGTTTCCAGCCACTTTAGGCGTTCCTATTATTTCTTTAATTTTTGCTTTCATAATTATTTGTTTATAGTTTTTCAATTTCTGATTTTGCCCATTGTTTGAATGATTCAAACCTATTTTCAATTAAGGCTGTTGTTTCATTATCTGAAATAGGTTTCCCTAAAGAAAAAGAATCTACCCATGTAGCTAACTGCTTTTTAATTGGTGATTTCGCTAATTTTGCAGCTTCTTTTTGTTCTGCAATTAATTTCAATTCAGCAACTTTTTTAGCTTTTTCTTCATTATCTTTTTTAGATTTCAACTCTTGTTCTAATCTTGATTTTGCTTCTTTTTCGGCTTTTAATTTAGCATCTGATTCTGCTTTTAATTTAGCCGCTTTCAATTCGTTTGCTTTGCGTTCTGCTTCTGCTTTGGCTCTTTCTTCTGCCAATTGCTTTTCTTTGGTCTCAGCCTCTGCTTTTAATTTCTCAATTGCCAACCTTTGATTTTCAACTCTTATTTTTTCGTCTTCAATTTCTTTTAATCTTTTTATTTCAAGTTGTTTTGCTGCTTCAATTTTCGCTTCAAAAGTTGATTTTAAACCACCAAGAAAAATATTGAAAGTTTCATCAGCCATAAACTCAAAGTTGATTCTATTGATTTCTGTTTCTGCATATTTTGAAACTTCTAAAATTCGTTGCTGTGTAATTAATTCTTTTTGTTCTTTGTCGAATCTTTCTTTAGTTTCCTCTTTCCAACGTGCATTTTCCTCGATTTCTTTTGTTAGAATCTGCATTGTTTGTTTTGATTTAAGCCACAAAGAATCTTCTGTTTTATAAGAAAGCATTTGTTGTTGAACCTCAGCCCTTTTAGCATCAAAAGTTTTTTCAGCATCTAATCTAACTTGTTTGACTCCTAATCTAATTGTGTTGGCTAATTTCATGTTAACTTTATCGTTTACGTCAACAACAACAACTGACTCT
>JANLGZ010000024.1 GCA_024653905.1 archaeon | reverse complement strand
CGGCATTACAAGAAGGCATTTCATGAAAAGAACGGCAGGCGGATTATTCGGGTTATTCGGGTTATTTGGAAAACGTGTATTTGCACAGGAAAGAACAGCAGCAGATAAAACCGCAACGGATTACTCCATGGAGCATAGTGATAGGCTGGAATTTTTGGAAAGGATTTTTTCCAAAACAAGAAATGCAGACAAGCAGGTTGTTCTCAGTTCAATGCAGAACAGCCTCACGAAACGAGGAATAAACAATTCTTATTTCTGGGCAAACATGTTTGTTGAGGTTTTAGGCTATAAGGTTAAAGTGGAAAAAGGCAGTTCGGTTGAAAAAGTGCACGAAATAATACACCTAGATTCTGAAAAAAAGGCAGCTGTTGCAAAGGGGGTAAATGATATTGCGGTACGTCATCAGGTTTTTCCGGAAGATGTCATTCTAGAAGTAATACTTACACAAGCAAGAAGACCAGAACAGGCATTTATATTCAATCTTGAAGGCCATGACACCCAAATTGGAAAAACAATAGCAAACACCCGCATGGAAATAGAAATCGAGGAAAACAATAAACATCGTAACCCAGAAAAAATCAGGGGAATGCAGGGCGAAATTTCTTTTCTGGAAAAAAGAAGAAGTATATTGAAAGATATTAAATTAATCGCAGGAACTGTCGGTATGTTGGGGGAATTCTCAAAAATGTATTCAGAAGAAGCACGCCTGAAAGTTGAGGAAATTATAAAGGAAAGAAAAAAATGAATGGGAGAGGATATTTTTGCAGGGTAAGATTGATTTGATGTTGGATGAGTGTATTAAATTTATTACACTTGGAACGCCGATGCATATTGCACATATTGACGAGTTTCAGGAAATCATCCAGGAGAAAAGCAGGGAGAAAAAAATAGTGTTGCACGGCATGCTTGTGAGCCCATCAGCACTATTAGAAGCGGCATTTGAACTTAATTTGGTTAAACAGCCACACCACATAGGGTTTGTGGAAAGGCACAAGCTTCTTATTCAAATACAGGCATCACTGATGTCACTTGCACATACAGACCCGATGAGCTTTAGGGAACTAAAAAAAATGTGGCTGGAAAAACCGTTTGCGGAAAGGGAAGAATTCATCAAAACACATTCCACATTCACAAAAATTGTTCCAAAACTTATAGAAGCACATGAAAAAAGACACGAACTTAGCATGCAATTAAAAACCGCGGATTCACCAAAAACCATTAAATCAATCAATGCCCGAATTAAAAGATTGGATGAAAATATGACCAGATTTAGGTTACTGGTGCATAATGTGATAAGAACTGAACTCGGACAGAGTGCAAAAAACGCAAAAATGATTGCATTACATGATGCAATGAAAACACAGGAATCCGAAAGAATTGCACGGGAAAATACAGCCAAGAATAAGACCCCTAGAAAAAGACACTGAAAAATATTAGGTAACAATTTTTATAAAAGCAAAAAGTTTTTATTTGCTGAAAGAGTTTTTGTTTTATGGCAAGATTAATTAGAAAAGCGGTTTCACTGGCAACTGCCTTGGCTTTGGCTTCAACTGCAGGCGCCAGAGTCCCTGAACTAAATCCAAAAAGAATGCATGACCCGATTCCTAAACCTAGTACAAAAACCCCAAGAGAGATACGGCGAAATATTGAAAGAAGGGAAATTGAAAAAGAAAGGCAAAAGCGTGGGGAAGAAATTGAAAAAATATTCGGCATGAGTGAGCAAAACCGGAATGGGTTTGTCACAGAATTTTTGAAAACATTGCAAGGAATGAAATATGGAATGCTGAATAAGGAATCCGTATTATTAGAGAATAAAATTAAAGATGTGGAAAATATACAGGCGTTTTATCTTTTTGAAAAAGAACCGCCTATTGACCGCAGAATATTTTTCCCAAGGCTGAATAATGTGAGGGAAACTTACACGCAGATGTATAATGCAGTTAAAGAAGAAATCAGGAAAAGAGATAATGAAAAGAAAAAACTGCAAAAGCAAATAAAACCAGAAAAGGGCGGGGCTGGTAAAATCAAAAAAGCACAAGCATCAACAAGAGCGC
>JANLGZ010000019.1 GCA_024653905.1 archaeon | reverse complement strand
GAATCTCTCTTTTCTTTGTGTCAGGGTTGGAAACATCATAGCAAACCTGAATTAGCTTTGTTATTTTTGTTCCTTCTTTTATTACGAAATCCACTTCCTCGTGCTGCTGGTTTTTCCAGTAATAAACATTGTGCTTTTGTTCAATTTCGCCTTTTTTTAATTCAATGGCTGCCAGGTTTTCAAGCAATCTACCCCAATCCGGGCTGGTTTTAAACGCCTTGGCAAAAATAAAACCATTGTCAAAACAGTACATTTTCCGATTGGAGCTTTCCTGTTCTTTTACTTTGAAAGAAAAACGCGGAATTCCAAAAAAAACGTATGCTTCTTCCAAATACGAAACATATTGCTGGAGCGTAATAACGCTTGTCCCCTGAATCGAGTTTTTGAGTGAAGTAAATGAAAATTCTTTGGCTATGTTTCCAAACAGAATTCGCGCAGTTTCTTGCAGGGTTTTAATGCGCCTGATTTTATACCGCGATACGATGTCCTTGTAAACCACTGCATCAAAAAGGCGGGCAATGTAATCCACAAAATCCATTTTCTTCACTAATGGTTCCGGAAATCCGCCCTGCCTCGCGTATGTCAATAATTTTTCCTTTTTTTCAGTAGTTGTCAATTCCCGTTTTTCCAATTCCAGAAACTCGCGAAACGAAAATGGAAAAACATGTGCCAGTGTATGTCGCCCTGTCAGATGCGTGGCGAGTTCCTTGCTCAATAGATTTGAATTGCTGCCTGTTAAAAACAGGTTTTTTCCCTGCCGTTGCAGCCGGTTTGCCAACAATTCCCATTTGGGAAAATTTTGGATTTCATCCAACAACAAAAAACGTGGCGAACCATACAATTCATCCACCACCGCCAAAATTTCATTAAAATTCTCAACCTTGGCCAATTGTTCATCATCCAGATTCACGTATCCAAACGAACCCAATTTTTGCAGCTCGTGAATCGCAAAAAAAGATTTTCCGGCACGACGCGGACCAATAATCACTTTTATCAAATCACTATTCAAATTCCGGAATTTCACATCGCGCTCAACATAGGGTTCTGCTAACCGCTTTTCCAATTCCCGTTTCTGTAACTCCAAATCATCCCGCAACATAGATAAGTATACTAAACAAAAGTATATAAAAATGTTTAGTTTAATGTTTTTATTGGGTGTTTTTAGTCAAAATCTGGCAATAGTGGCAAAATATCGCTTGTTTTTGGCTATTAATCGGCGATTTTATGGGTGCTTTTAGCTGCAAACGTCTGTTTCATACGCCTTGCCAAAAGGTTATGAAAAACCGTAACAAACCCCGTAGGAATGTTACATTTCAATGTAACATTTGAAGCTGACCTTCAACTCCCAATTAGTTCGTATAGGTTACGAACCAACTCGTATTTAAGTTAACTGCCTTGAAAGCGAAAATTCGTGTCAACGCCGCAACAAAGTTTCTGCGGTAACCTCATCATTGTCCATAATACTCGCGTGTTATATAGCTTTAAACCTTTTTGTGAGGCGCTAAATTCTTGTTACTCATTTTCTGTATTTTAAGGATTTAATAAAACATTTAAACCACATTGAATATTGTTATTTAGTATGAGTGATAATTTTAAAATAATAAACTTCAAAGAACTGCCTTCTAACTTACAAGAAGAGGCTATACAAGGAGTGGCTACAATCAACAGTGTAGGATATGAAGATTTACATGACTCCCGAGTTATACAATGGGCCAAAATTTTAGGCAACCCTGCTAATGTTGTTTTGTGTATGGTTAAAGGCGGTAATTTACTTGGAGTGATAGCTCTTTCTGCGCGTAATAAAATAAAACTTTTTAATATAGAAGCACTTTGGTCTAAAAAAGATGAATCAAAAGCCCTTTTTAGGGAAAAAAAATTTACTGTTGGCACGGCTTTGTATCTTGAAGCAGAAAAAATAGCAATAGCTAGAGAATTTGACATATATCGTGGCGCTCCCAATGAGCACGGTGAGAAATTTTTTAAACGTCTTGATGCCGACCATAATCCGCACTTTAAACCAATCCGCAGAAGATAAACGATTTAAGAAAATGAGTCAGAAGAATTGTTTGTACCATTTTTCGTATTCTTTATGGTTTCCGACAAAGAAGAATCGTACTTCTTGTTTTTCTTCAAAAATCATGTACAAAATTCGGTATTGACCTACTTTATCGACAAAATATTTGGCTCTGCTTTCAAGATGCCTTTTTTGTGGGTGTTCAAGAATTTTCTGTATTTTCTTTGAGGTGCGTTCCTTTATAAGGTGCTCTAATTTGCTGAAGTGTTCTGGCCAGTCTTTGTGAAAAGTTGGTTTGTACATGTTTTATCTACTTCAAGAATTTTGCGTACTTTCCCAAAGCTTCTTCAGGAGTCAAAAGTTTGCTTTTACCTTCATCAATGTCCTTGTTCAATTTGTCAAGCTTTCTGTTAACAAGTTCCGCTTCATTGAAGTGTTCTTCTCCAAACTGCACTATTGCTAGTCTGGCTGCTTCGGATTGGGTGTTTGCATATCCCTCTTCAACCATGCTTTCCAATATTTGTTTTGTTTTGCCTCTAAAATCTATATTCATCTAAAATCACCTGCAAAATATACTACAATATATGTGCAGTATATGATTTAAATATGTTCCTATTTAGTGCATATTTGAATCAAATTTTTATTTGTGGTTTCCCTTAACCTTGCTTATTAGGCAATATAAAAAATTAATACTAGTAGGCTTAATTATTTTTTTACATGCCTGCAAGAGAAATTGTGGTTGGGTGCTTATTGCAAAGGCGTTGGTGGTGGAAAATGCAGGAGCTGTAAGAGGGGTGCTCTGTGAAGATATTTTTGCAATATTAAAACAAATCAGGTCAGGAATACTTTCAGTAAACTTAATGTTGAGGTTGATTCTTTTTTTGCTTCTTCGTTTGCGAGCATTCCTGAAATTATGTCTTTTACTTCTTTTTTCTGTACTGCTTTGTCAATAAACATGTTCAAAAGGAATTTTATGCTGCCTAATCTCTGTAATCTGTAAGATGTTTTTATTTCAGAGCCTATTGCATTCCATAATTCTTTATCATAATCGTCAAAGTTCGCTTTTGAAACATTATTTTCTTTTAATGCTTTTGCAATGTATTTTGCTGCGAATTTTCCAGAGGTCATTGCATTTCCAACTCCTTCTCCAGAGAATGGGTCAATGAGTGAGGCTGCATCTCCCACAAGAACCCAGCCATTTCCATGGTTCTTTTTGTGGAATGACCCAACAGGCAAGGTCCATACTTTAATTCCTTGTTCATCAATTTTTGCGTTTGCAAATCTTTCTTTGAATAAAGG
Organism: archaeon; assembly: GCA_024653905.1. Classification (GTDB taxonomy): domain Archaea; phylum Iainarchaeota; class Iainarchaeia; order Iainarchaeales; family Iainarchaeaceae; genus UBA493. The sequence goes on along the minus strand of JANLGZ010000019.1, from coordinate 34,610 downwards.
ATTTTCTCTTATTATTTTTTCTTGGGTTTCTTTCAGATTGAGTTTTCTTTTATTTTTTTCACTTACTAATAATCCTACGCCAACATTTACCCATCCATTATCCAGCGGAAAAATCCAGAAATAACCTGGCATGATTTCATCCACAAAATGTAATTCTATGTTGTTACTCATTCCGGTTACGCCTTTGTAATAAGCTCTTGTTGCAATAACCTGATGTTCAGGCGGATTTGGTTCAATTTTTGCTTTTTGTCCTATTGTGCTATTGGCGCCGTCAGCACCGACAATAACTTTTGCTTTGATTGAAAATTCTTCTCCTGTTTTTTTCTTTCCTTTTAATCCCGTTACAAAATCATTTTCCCATGTTAAATCAGTTACAGTAAAATCTTCTAAAGTATCAACTTGTTTTTTTGCTCTTTGGAACAAAATATTATCTCCGTTGATTCTTCTCACAACAAATCCTGGTTTGGTTTTTATTTTTCCTTCACAACCAGGAAACGGTACCTCAACTTGTGTTCCTTTTGGACTGCTGAATAATACTCCGTAAACTGATTCATTAGGGACTTTTTTGAAATCATCAATTATTCCAAGTTCTCTTGCAATGCCCATGCTTTTTCCTGAGAATGCATCTCCGCAGATTTTATCTCTTGGAAAAGTTGCCTTATCAATAAGCAGAACATTGTCAACTCCGTTTCTTTTCAGAAACATTGCAGTTGATGATCCTGCAGGACCTCCGCCAACTATAACAACATCATATTCTTTCTGTGCCATGCTATCACAAAATTGAGAAACTTATTTAAAGTTCACTTGAAGGTGTTAAAATGCTTTTTAGCCCGTGTTTTTTGATAAAAAAGTACAAATGCACTAAAGGCACTATTGCTGCCATGATGTTGAGGATTACAAAGGGGATTGCGTTTAACTGCCAGGCGTAAATTCCAAGGCTTAATGAACCTAAAAAATAAAGAACCATAAAGCGTTTCAGCATCCCTGGTTTTCCGGATTTTATTGTTTCCAGCAGTCCTGGAATCCACGCAAGTAATATCAAACCTAATCCAAGTAATCCAAACAAGTCGCTTGCCATGTTATAATTTTTGTCAAAATATTTAATAAGACAATCTAACTATTTTATTTCATGCCTCATGTGGATGCTCATTTGTTTAATGGTAAAGGAATCAAGAAAAACTTAAAATTGGTTCTTGATCAAGGAGATGGCTTAATTGAAAGCATAAAGCAGGGTATGAAAGAACATCATTTGGATAAGGTTCAGGTGGGTTTTGTTGATGGAAAAATACAGGAAGCGGTTATTAATTATTTTGAAGGAGGGAACTTCAAGGCAAGTGTCATAAAAAACAAAACTATTCTAACTGCTTCTGGGAGTTTCACTCTTAGTTATGATGAGCTTTTTGGCCAGATGAAAATCGTTACTGCTGATAAGCCTCCAGTGCATGGTACTTTGGTGAGAGGAAAAGCTGAGGATGGGTTCACAATAAATCTTACTTTTGTTGAAATAAAAGAGGAAGATGAATGAACCTTGTAATATGTACTGGTAATTCGCATAAAGTTTATGAAATGAGCAAAATCCTCAAAGAGTATGGGGTTAAAATTAAACAAATTGAATTAGAAATTTTTGAACCTGATTTTGATTCGATTGAAAAAATTGCGAAAGAAAAAGCAAGGCAGGCATTTGAAAAAATAAAAAAACCAGTTATTGCTGAGGATACAGGAGTTTACTTTGAAGGTTATAATAATTTTCCCGGGGTAATGGCGAAAAGAATTTATCTTGGAATTGGTTTTTCTGGTTTGCTGAATCTTATAAAAAATGCGAAAAATAAAAAGTGTTATTTCAAAACTGCTGTTGCTTATTTTGATGGGAAAAAGTACAAAGTTTTTTCAGGGAAACTGAAAGGGTATTTATTGGATAAAACAGTTTCTCTTGATAAAAACAGGCTTCCTTATGAGAAACTTTTCATTCCAAACGGTTACAAAAAAGCATTAGTTGATATTCCGCTGGATGAAAAAAACAAAATTTCTCACAGGGCCATTGCAACCAGAAAACTAGGTGAATGGTTAACTAAAAATTAGGTTTGTTCAAATTCAGGTATTTGCTCTTTTGCTATATCTATATTATCTTTAGCTATTGTAGAGTGTAATTTATCATCGACTTCACAATAACTCTTGATAACTTTTCTGGCATCAGCAATAGGGATTCCTGTTTTCTTGCTAAATTCAGTTATTAATTGTTCAAACCCTTCAGTTGAAACTTTTGTTTTATGCCTTTTTGGGTTAAGATGGGGTATTCTGCCATGCCCCCCATTATTCTCAGGGTGAAAAAAAGCTCTGATTTTTCTTCTAATTCCAAACACCATTTAAATCCTAATAATAAGTGTTTTTTGAATTTATATCTTTGGGTTTTTAAAAATAAGTAAAAGGAATGGGAATTAATCGTCTTCCCATTCTTCTCCGTCTCTATCGTCGTTATCTTCGTCATCCTGCAATCTGATTTCATCAAGTTCTTTCATGTGAAAACCACCCCATTAATATTATTCGAATAAGTTAAACGAACAATATTTAAAATAAACCTATACTTTTTTTTGAAACATATGTCTTACGTTGTTTGTTCGTACAATAGAGGCCCAATGTAGGATTTTTGCATTATTTTATTTTGGATTTATATCTTTTCATTAAAAGCGAATTACTAACAACAGATACTGATGAAAATGCCATTGCTGTACCAGCTATTACTGGACTTAAAAGCCATCCTGTGAAGGGGTACAAAACCCCCATTGCTACTGGAATGCCAATAATATTGTAAATAAATGCCCAGAAGAAGTTCTGTTTTATCTTGTTCATCGTGTACTTGCTTAGATCAATTGCTGTTACAACATCCCTTAAATCGCTTTTCACCAGCACTATGTCCCCTGTTTCTATTGCCACGTCTGTTCCTGAACCGATTGCTATTCCTATATCTGCTCTGGCTAGTGCAGGGGCGTCATTAATGCCATCTCCTACCATTGCTACTTTTTTGCCTTGTTCCTGAAGTTTTTTGATTTCGTTTGCTTTATCCTCAGGAAGCACCTCTGCAAGCACTTTGTCAATTCCAACCTGCTTTGCAATAGCATTTGCAGTTCTCTCATTATCACCTGTAATCATTATTGTTTCTTTGCCCATTTTGTGCAACATTTCAATTGCCTTTTTAGAATTTTCTTTAATAGTATCAGCAACCGCAATTATTCCTGCGGGTTTATTGTTGATTGAAATAAGCATTGCGGTTTTTCCTTCTACTTCCAAATTCTGAAGTGTGGATTCAAGTTCTTTTATTTGAATATTTTTTTCTGTAAAAAGTTTTCTGTTTCCAAGCAGAATATTTTTGTTTTTGTAAATTGCTTCAATTCCTTTTCCGCTTATTGAATTAAATTTTTCCGGGGAACCAAAATTAATTTTTTTATCTTTTGCATAATTTACAATAGCTTCTCCAAGAGGATGTTCGCTTTTGTTTTCAATTGCAGCAGCAATTTCCAAAATTTCTTTTTCTCCAAATCCATTAAGTGCAATAATATTTGTAACCTCAGGTTTTCCTTTTGTGAGTGTTCCTGTTTTATCGAAAACAATAGTATCAATTTTTTCAGCTTTTTGTAATGATTCAGCACTTTTAATCAGGATTCCGTGTTCGGCTCCAATTCCTGTTCCGACCATTACTGCTGTTGGTGTCGCAAGACCCATTGCACATGGGCATGCGATTATCATTACTGTTATGAAAATTGTTAGTGCAAATAAAAAGCTTTGTGCCCCTATGAACAACCAGAATAATCCTGTAACAATTGCAATTGCCATTACTATTGGAACGAATACTGAAGAAACTTTATCCGCAAATTCCTGTATTGGCGCCTTACTTCCCTGAGCTTCTTCAACCATTTTTATTATCTGGCTTAACATTGTGTCCGCGCCTATTTTATTCGCCTTGAATTTGAAGCTTCCGGTCTTGTTGATCGTAGAACCAATAACAGTGTCGCCAATATTTTTTTCTGTCGGAATACTTTCTCCCGTAACCATGCTTTCATCAACTGAAGAATGACCATTAACAACAATTCCATCAACCGGGATTTTCTGCCCTGGTTTTACAATAACTATGTCTCCTATCTGTACGTCCTCAATCGGAATCACAATTTCTTTTCCATCCCTTTCAACTATTGCTGTTTTTGCCTGTAATCCCATGAGTTTTTTTATTGCTTCGGAGGTTTTTCCTTTTGCAAGTGCTTCAAAATATTTTCCAAGCAAGATAAATGCAATTAAGAAGGCGGCGACCTCAAAGTAAAGATCGTGCACCGAAAATACTGCCGAGCCTGTAAGGATGGCTATTACTGCAACTAAACTGTAAATGTAGGCAGAACCAACACCTATTGCAACTAATGTATCCATGTTTGGGGTTCTGTTCAGAATCAATGCTTTTAATCCTGAAGAAAAGAATTTTCTTCCAACCCACATTACCGGGGTTGCTAATATTAATTGTAATAATGCTTCATTCTGTAAAACAATTTCAGGTACAGGAAGTGGTAAAAAATTTGCAGCCATCAGATACATTAATGGAACTGATAGAGTAATTGATGCAAAAAACTTTATTTTGAAATCATTCATTTCTTTTTCTCTTGCTTCTTTTTCAAGGTCTGTATTTTCGGATACTTTTGCATCATAGCCTGCATTTGAAATAGCCTGAATTAAATCATTTACTTTAACTAATTCAGGTTCGAAATAGATTGTTGCTTTTTGTGTCGCAATATTAATTTGATAACTCTTAACTCCTTTTGTTTTTCCAAGTGTAGATTCTATTATTCCTCCGCAATGAGGGTTGTTCATTCCTGAAACTAATAAAATTATTTTATCTTTACTTGTAGCTTGTTCTTTTACAACGCCATAACCAGATTTTTCTATTGATTCTTCAAGCATGCTTCTGTTGGTTTTGTTTTTATCAAAATTAATTGTGGCTCTTGCGTTGGCAAAATTCACGTTTGCGGATTCAACACCCGGAACTTTTTTTAGGTTTTTTTCAATTGTAAGGGCACAAGAAGCGCAGTGCATATCAGTAACTGCTATTGTTTCTTTTGAAAGAGCACTTTCTTTTTGTTTGTGTTCTGAGTGCATTTCGTGTTGCATATTTTTGTGATTCATTTTTTTTGAAATTTTTTTAGAAGAATTTTCAGCAAGGAACTTGTCCCTGCAATCTTTTGAGCAGAAATAGTATTCCTTGCCATTTACAGTTTCCTTAAATTTTGCAGTTTCTTGTTCTATTTCCATTCCGCAAACAGGGTCTTTTACTTTCGTCATTTTGCAGCCTCATCAATTACTTTTTTAGGTTTTGAAAAAGGGCTTATCGCCCTCCTCCACAACATCCGCCTCCACCGTTCATAGTGCAAGACCTCCTAAATTTGATATATCATAATAAGATATATCTCCTTTTAACTCTTTTGTGTGGATGTGTTAATATGGGAGAAATAAAGGTCACCAACTTAGCTAAATTTTATTCACTGATGCTTCTGTATGAAGGTCCCAAACACGGATATGACTTAATTAAAACTGTTGGTGAAAAAACTGGGAAAAAGTTTTCTCCCGGTCAGGTTTATCCATTCCTTGCAAAGCTTGAGGAGCATAATTACATTAAAATCAAGTCTGAGGGTGAGCGTGAGAAAAAAGTTTATGTTCTGACTCCTGAAGGAAAGAAATTTTGTGAAAAAATGCTTCACAGATTTTCTGAACTCGTTGAACTTGCAATCGAACCGAATTTATCAAAGTGTGCTCACTGTGCTTGCGAAGTTTACAAAGGCGGGTATAAAGAAAAAATTAAAGAAAAAGAAATGGTTTTTTGTTGTTCACATTGCGCGGCTTCGTTCAAGAATAGCAGACATTCTCATTAAAATCAAACCCCGCAGGCTCCTGCTCCTTTATTCACTTGATATGTGTTTTCAAGCGCTTTTTGTGTTGTAATACTTCCCGAGTAACTTGAAAACTCTGCTCCAAGAATTTCTTTTGCATCAGCATTTTCCCAGCTTTTCCCCTGCTGTTCAAGATAAGCTGCGGTATTAACATATGTCTGCGTGAACCAGTAGGAGTTTGCAACAAGAAGCGCGTCATAAATCTGTTCTTTTGTTGCTCCCTGCGATGCCATGAGTTCGGCGAGCGCGAGTGCCGCCATGCCGTGGTTGCAATCAGGAAAAGCAGTTGAGTTTCCACAGCATGGCCTGTAAACATTCGAGGTGACTTCTTCCACAATCGCCTGCTGTTCAGGTGTAAGTTCAATTATTTTTGCAGTTGCCAATAATTCCCCTCCTGGGTTTGTTCCAAGAGTCCATCCTCCGGTTGAGGCAAACCTTCCTTTAGTTTCATATTCGGAAATTTTTCCTTCAGTGAGAATTGGATTATCATTAATCAATCCAAGTGCCCATAGCATGTTTAAATTAAAAAGCGCTGTTTCATGGCTGAAAATAATATTTTCATCGCTCCCATCGAAAAGTATTTTTTCGTGTTCTGGAGTTAATTTAGTATTATATTTTGCGAGTTGAGTATTGTACTTATTCAAATCAATTCCTCCAGCTTCAATTGTTTTAACAAGAACATCATTCCACTTTACAGGCAAAACAATTCCTTCTATTGGTGCAACTGATTCAAGAAGCAAATTCCCTTTGCTAATTTCTTGTTCAGCTTGAGTTTGAATTGCGTTAAACCCCTTGATTCCGCCTTCAAGATTCATTACATTTATGTAACCCAAATCAATTAGTTTTTGTGAAGCCTCGGGACTCATTGTTCCGCTTCTGCAGTAAACTACTATCGGCGTGCTTTTATCTTGTGGCAGTTTTGGAAGGTTTGCCCCCAGTTCATTGTAAGGGATAAATGCGTCCGTTCCCTGAATGTGTTCCTGTTCAGGTATATGAACATCAAGCAAAAAGAAATCCTTGTTTTCAAGTTTTTGGTTTAATTCCTGTGCGGAAATGTTTGAAAATTCAATTTTCTCACTCTCATTGTTTGTTGTTTGTTCGCTGTTTGTGTTAGCAATACAGCCGCTCACAATAATCAAACTGATTAATATTATTCCCATTGCTGTTTTCATAGTTTCACTCTCCTATTTATGCTTGTGTAGTTGTTTCTGTGGCAGTGCATTCTTTGCATTGCCCTGTATTGTAAATAAGGTAACCTAAAATAACTATTGAAACCATGCCAAGTATCGGCCTTAGGGGTTCAATAAAGGCCATTATTGTTGCCCCGCCGAGAAGTGCTACTAAAAGCATGTTGCATATCGGACAGCTGAATGCAACAAATCCTGCAACTCCTCCCGTAACTTCTTTTGCGCCTATTTGTTTTTCAGATTTGAAATAAAGTTTCAATGAAATGAGTACTGCGAGCATTATTGATGTTGTTGCAAGAAAAAAATAGTCAAAGAATGTTGCCTCAATCATTCTAGTATATTCTAGAAACGGGTTTGGTACTAATGCGGTTGGTGTTCCCATGATTATAAAGAACAATATTGCTAGTCCAACTGTTATTAGTTCGTATTTTGTTTTTTTGTTCATTTTTAACAGAACTCACAAGTATTGCTGTCATTTGAAAGTTCTTTTGTTTTTGCTTTGTATTCAGAAACACATTTCCCTGAACAAAATTCTTTTTTATCCATTGTAATTCCTTTTTCAAATTCTTTTCTGCACCAAAAACATTTGCTCATTTTTCTAACCCCTTAAAATGAAAAAAACCACAAAATTGCTGCGAGTATGAGCATCACTATTCCAGATGCTAGTTTCATATTCTTTTTGTTATTCTTTTCCCAATCATTTAGTTTGTCTGCTACTTTTTCATTGCTTGCAACGAACAGAATAATTATTAGGGGTACAACAAACATCACATTGTAAAGCAGCAGCAAACCCAAACCTTCGATGAATGTAGTCTGTATCGCCATCAAAGAAAGTATTCCTACATAAATTCCGCCTGAGCAAGGGAAGGTGCATAATCCAACTAAGAAACCAAGGATTATAACTCCTGCAAGTGTCATATCATTCATTCTTTCTTTTATAATTGGTGCTGCGAATGACGGGATTTTAAGCGAGAACCATTTTCCATAGAAAAAATAATCTTTAATGTTAACCAAAGCAAGGGCTAGCATCAAAACTGTACTGATTTTTCCAAATAAATGCGGTACTCCTGAAATGAGAATTGCCTGCAGTAAACCCAAACCTATCAAAAGGTAGGTTAGGAAAATCATGAAAATGAAAACAAACCCTACCTTGTAGATTTCCATTTTAGAACGTCTAATTGTATACAAAAATGCAATAAAGAATAACAATACTCCAAAAGCACATGGATTTATTCCATCAATTAACCCCGTGAAAATAACTAAAGGGAGTAAAGCCTCTTTTGGCATTATTTCTCCGCCAAGTTCAGAGCATTCTAATATATCCTCTTTAATTTCACATTCTTGTATTTCTCCTTGTTCATTCATTGTTTTATAAGATTCCAAATCTTCAAATGGAAGCATGAAATCCTGGTAAACCACTATTTTTGGAAATAGTTTTTCATTGTATTCTTCAAACAAATTCTCAAGTATTGGAATTGGAACGTGTCCTTCTAAAATAAGTGAATCATCAACAGTAATTACCATATGTCCCTGCATTTCTAAGGGTACATTTCTTTCATTGTGAAGCATTGCAACTTCTTGTCTTATTACAGGATCATTTATCATTAATTTTTCTTGAACCTTAGTATAACCATGTAGTGAAAGAAAGTTTCTGAATTCTTTCAAATATATATTGCAATGACCGCATGCTTCGTTCTTGTAAATAATTATTTCTCTGTTATTTGTTTCCACTTGCTGAAGTTGGCTTTCAAGTTCAGTGCTGTTGTGTTCGGAGTGAGAGGAAGCCATTGCAGAAAGAATGATTAATGCAATGGCTATTGTAAACAGTTTTTTCATTTTGAATCACTTTTTCATAATTGATCTTTTAGTGGAAACTCGTATTTTTCAAAAATTATTTGTTTCAAAGTTTCCTTATGAGCTTCTCCGACTTTTTCAGCAATTGCCCGCGCGAAATATTCTGCCAGAAGCGGATTGCCATGCCCTTCTAATATTTCCCCAATACATTCTCCGCAAGGATGAACTCCATTTAGTATATCTGCTAAACAATCACAAACTGCGTCTTCTCCATGCCCCGGAGTTTTTTCAATGCAGTAAGTGCATGCTTTTTCTAAGCAACATCTGTATTTGGTATTTGGCATTAAATCACCTTGGATTGATTCTTTTAATTCAATGAATTCTGTTCTTTTTGCATCGGTGTTCATGTCTTCCATGTTATGGTCTTGCATAAAAGCCATTGTAAACAATGACCCTATGAAAATTCCCATTATTCCTGCTGTTAGTATTTTCAAAATTGTTTCATCCATTCAATCCCCTCAAATTTCCATGAAAACTGTTGCGTTTCCGTTTTTTAGTGCGTATATAATGAATTTTCCCTGCTTTACTCCTGGCATTCCAAGACTTCCTGCAGGCATTCTAGGCAAAGCAATTCCATCAATATCTGGTCTTTCTTCTAAAAGCTTATTCACGGCTTCTATTGGAACATGACCCTCCACAAAATAACCTTCGATAATTGAAGTATGACAACTTTGCATATTGCTTGGTATATTGTATTGTGTTTTTATGTTGCTCATATTTTCGGTGTTGATTTTTTCAACATTAAAATTTTTTCCAGACATTTCTGCCGCATAACCTGAACAGCAACCGCAGCTGGCTGATTTGTATAACTCAACTTTAGTGTTGTCAGAATTATTTGATTGTGTACAGCCGGATAGAATTATTAATCCTATTATAAATACTGGCAACAAAAATTTCTTCACTACAAACACCCTTCATACCTATTAGGGTGATGGCCCATGTGTTCTTTCCATGATTTTTCTGTATAGCCTTCTGGAACAGCACATTTGTCAGCTAATTCTGCCGAAACAAATTCCTGATAATTTTCCTGTGTATTTTGTAACCTAACTGAATTATTTTGTTGGATTGTTTGTTGCGGTGTGTTTAGATTCAATACTGCTGAACCAACCATCACCAAGCCGGCTATTATTACTAATGCTATTATTGCGTTTGTGTACGACAACATTCTTTTTCCTCCTCTTTTTTTGATAATTTTTTTTCTGTGTAATTGTATACTGCCACTCCAACCAAACCGAATCCTATTATCCACAATCCTATTCTGAAAGGATCTGCTTCAGGAAAAGGTGTTGCTGCAATTATTAGTCCTGTGTTTATTGCCAGCATATTTTTTGAAACACATTTATGTTTTGCATACATATATCCTGTGAATGCCAAAAGTGCCAATGCAATTGTCCATAATGGTATTGCGTAAACTTGCAAGAATTCAAGAGGCATTCCCTCTACACTGATTCCTATAAGTGCGAGCAAGCCGATTAATCCAAGGCAAATATTGTGGCATACTTGCCATCCGCCCAAAAAACTGAGGGCACCGGAGGCTGTTGATGTGCCTCCGGCAACTTTTTCAGTTATTGTGTCCTGCAATTAACATCCCCCAACCATATCAGGAACATTCTGCAGGCTTTGTGGAATTCCGCTAGAATCATTGCTTGCGGTCTGTGTTTTCACAGGGGCAGCTGCCAAATTAGCCGTTCCTTTCAATTGACTTATTTCATTTTTCTGTGTGTATATATTTTGTTTTAATTCAGAAAGCTGTACTGTCTGGAATGCTGCTAACAAAAACATTGCTCCAAGAAATAATGCAATGAGTGTATTCTTATCCATTGAAACTTTTTCGTCTTTCTTTTCGCTCATTTTAACAGCCCCCTACCATGTCAGGTATTTCATCCAAAACAGTTCCTGTTAGGCTTCCGCCTTCAGCCTGTAACTGAATCGTTTTCTGGTACATTTGTTTTGGAAAAAACATTGTTTTCCATAACGTTAGTTGTTCCAGGATCTGTTCATTTGTGTAGTCGCCTCTATGGTTTATCAAAAGGTATTTTATCAGTCCTCTCATTGCAGCGCTGTGTGCACATCCGCATGCCGGCTGTCCATTTGGAGCCACAATATACTCTGCTCCGCAGCAGTATTCGCATGAGATACTCATTCCTATTTTGATGAAGTCCTGTTTTGATGCATCGTCAAGGTCAGAAAACTTCAGCTTTCCGTCCTGATAGAGGTCTCCGTCCAGTGCTTGCATTACTGCCAGACTTTCCACTGGTTTATCAAAACTCACTCCTAATTCTGTTCCATAAATTGCTGGAACTCCTTTTGGCAGGAATTCTTCAAACGAAATCACTGTTTGAGTATTTTCTGCTGTATTGCTATTATTACTTTGCTGAGCTGTGTTTTGTGACAGGCTCAAATATTGTATTTGTATTTTTTGTTCAACAACCTGTTGGGATAGTTCTCCCTGTAGGAAAATGTTGAATGCCATTGTTCCAAGAACCAGAAATGCCAGTGCAAATACTAGTTTCTCAGTGTTCATTGTTTTTTCCAAAAATTACCACCTCTCAAATGGTTTTTACTGAAGTAACTTGTACTGAAACCATATATAGCGATTCATGAAACCGTGAAATAAGCGGTAATTTAAAACATTTACAATAAAATATTGCTATGATTTCATCAAATAACAAAAATGTGATTATTGGAATTGTTATTATTGTATCATTTTTGGTATTGGCTTTCAATATTTTTCCTTTTTTAGGTTTGACTGGACATACTGAAGAATGTTCATTAATTGCGGGCTGTCCTCATGAACAAGAACTTGATTTTTTGCAGACTGCGCTTCCATTGATGCTTTCTTTCGCTTTGCTTATTGGTGCTGGTACTTATTATTTAATGGCTCAGCAGGTTGAATCCAAGGAAAAATCTTTGAAAAAAAATACTGATGTTATTCTGAAACTTCTGAATTCTGATGAAAAAAAATTAGTGAATTTGTTGCTTGAAAACAAAGGTAAAATTTTGCAGGCTGAGGTTACAAGGCTTCCCGGAATGACTAAAGTGAAAAGCCACAGGGTTGTTCAGAAACTTATTGACAGAGGCGTTCTTGAAAAGGAAAGTGTTGGAAAAACCAATGTTTTGAAATTTACTGAGGAAATAAAACAAGGGTTATTGTAAACCGTGCAGGGCGTTTGTCAGTAAATTAACAAAGTATACCTTGTTTTTTTGAGAATTCAATTATTTATAAACCCATTTTAGCTTAAGTATTCTATTCATGAAAAGCTTATTCAATAAGTTAAATCGTAAAATCATTACTTTCAAATGGTTTATCTTATTCTTCTTTATTTTCTTGTTTTTTCAATTACAGCAATTTTCCGGTTTTTCATGGGACTTGATTGTTTATCAATTGCAGGGTCAATGGTTCTGTGGAAACCAAGTTTATTTTGAATGGTTGAGGCCCCCGCTTCCTGGTTTTATTAATTGTATTTTTGGAGCTAACAATCTCTCAGTTTTGTTTTCAATTGCTCTAGCATCTTTACTTTATTTTGTTGCAATACTTTTTACTTATTTAAAAGAAAAAGGTTTTTCAGATAAGTTTTTGGTTGCGGGCTTTTCTTTTTTGTTTCCAATAATACTTATTCAATCTAATGCAGGGAGTGATTTGTTTGCGCTTTCGTTTTTGCTTTTGGCATTCGCATTTGATTCTCCATTAAAGAAGGGTTTCTTTTTTGGTTTGGCGACTCTTGCAAGATATAATTTTTTTCTTTATGGTTTAATTTTAATTTATAAGGAAAAACCAAAAAATTTGGCAAAACTTTTTGTGCCTGTTATTCTGCTTTGGCTTCCATGGTTATTTTATAATTATTCAGAAACAGGAGATGCCTTTTTTAGTGTTAAAGAATCTATTTTTCTGAACATTTCACAGAAAGGTTTGTTTGGTTCTTTTGATTTATTATCAATTATAATCATAATTTTCTTTTTGATAAGCCTTGCATTAAACAAGAGATTTGAAATTTCGAAAAAATATAATCTTGCTGCGATTTTTGCATCAATCCAGTTTTTGTTTTCGGGCATTAAAGAATTAAGGTTCCTGAATCTGCTTGTTCCTGCTCAGGCATTAAATCTTTCCAAAACAACAAACCCAAACATAAAGAAATTTTTATCAGTATTGATTATTTTGCTTTTCATGTTTTCAATAGTTATACTGTTAAATTATCCTCCTTCAAATCCTATTCTTCCTGAAGGGGAATTTCTGAAAGAATGTAGAGTTGCAAGTGATAATTGGGTTTATTTTTATCCGCAAGGAATTGTAGCAGAACCTTTGAATTTAGGGAATGATTTGAATTCTCTTCTGGAAAAAGGAATTGTTCTGGTAGTGTTTAATGAAACTGCTTTTAATTTGCCTGAAAACGGAGCATACACTATTCTAGAACCAGAAAAGTGTGAACCTCAAAAAGATAATTTTGTTTTAAAAATTAATTGAATTGTTAATTCTTAAACGCACTTGCAGTAACTCCTGCGTCCCAGGAAAATCTTGGCCTTACTTTTATGAGCCAGAGTTTTTCACTTTGATCATCAAGAACTAATGCATATCCTTTTGCTCGTGGCATTTCCTGATAATACTTGTCAAAATCCTGGTGTAAATAACTTGGTCTTAATTGGGCTACTGCATCAATGTCTGGTTGGGCGGTCATTCTGTGTGAAATGAATAAATCGCATTGTGAAATTGCATCAGGGTGTAATTTATTTGGTCTTTGAGTTGCCAGTAATAATGAAAGTCCTGGTTGTCTTCCAACTCTAACCCATTCCAGTAAAACCGAAAGTGCAAAACTGTCTTCGTCTTTTGGCATGAACATGTGGGCTTCATCAATCATCATCCAGATTATTGGTAAATCACTTTCTCTTGTTAATCCTTTAGTCTGTCTGATTTCCTCTTCTTTTCTGTAAAGCATCCTTTCCTCAAATAGCCTTTTTCCAAGAAGTCCTACAATAACATCTCTTGTTCCTTCCATTCCGACAGCTTGTCTGTATGCCGAAACATCGATTATGGTTATTGTTGCGGGTTTTGCGATTTCTTTTATTTTAGTTCCTTCTTTTTCAAACAAACCCCATGTTTTTGCGGCTCTGAATCTTCCTGCTATTCCGTCTCGCGTATTTTTTTCTGATTCATTGTCATTTTTTGCTGCGGTTATTAATTCATCCAAACCATAAAGTGTTCCTAGTTTTTCTTTTACTTCATCAACAATCCTTGATAATAAAATTGCTTCAGGGTCTTTCCATGAAAGTTTAAACAGGCTCATCCATTCTGCTGTTTCCAGTTCTGAAACTCTTAAAGTGAACGCTCCGTCTATTGGTATTTCTTTTTTCTTGTAAAAATCAAGTTTTCCTTTCGGAACAAGGACTCTTACATCTGTTTTTTCAGGTTTTAAATCCCATTTTTCAAGTTCCTTAATTCCTTGTTTTGTTGGTAATTTTAAACTCCAGAAAATTCCAACAGTGTCAATTACAATTACGCTTAATCTTTTCCGAATATCAATTGGCTGTCTTGCAAATTCCTCTATTAAAACAGCCATTGAGTAAGAGTTATGAACAATAATATCATTTGCGACAAAGTTGTGGAATTTTGGCACAGTAAGATCATATACTTGGAAATTTCCTTCTAATTTCTTTTTTTCTTTTATTTCATCCCAATGAACATCTCCTTGAATCTGTTTTTTTATTTGCAGTTGTTTTTGATTTGAGTTTATATTTTCTATTATATTTTGTTTTTCGCATATTTTTTTTTGTGTTGCAATTCTTGTATTTAATTTTATATCTTTAGCTTGAGCCCATCCTTTTTTTGTAAGCAGAGGATGTTCTGGTGTAAGTTTGATTTTTTTCCCACTTGCCAGAGTTATTTCTAACATTTTGTTTACTTTTCTTTTGTAAAAATTTGTTTTTTCTGCTTTTTGAATTTTGAAGTTATTATTAAGTGCCATGATTTTTTTAGTATCTTGTTCCAAATTTTTAATTTTAATTAAAGAACCGTCTTCAAGTGTAATTAGAGTATCCCCATCAAGGCACTTCCCCCCGCCTCTTTTGCCGCAAATAAGCATTACATGCGGTTTTGCAATATCAATCAGAATTTTTCTTCCAAGAACGGGTTTTTCTCCTGAACTCATGACGCTTTTTCCAAAATAAGCAGTGGCTTTATCGCCGTACTTTTCAATATCATTCATGCTTCTTCCAATTACTGAGCTTTTATCCCCGATATCAAACGATGCCATGTTATCTAATCGCATTTGTGATATTTAAACCTTAAGAATCAACATTTTTCTTTAAAGAAAAAAAACTTTGGCGAAAAAGAAAAGAAATAGTATTTGTGTTTTGAAAGAAGTAAAGAGAAGGAAAAGAGCAGCTCTGAGGTGGGGGTTTCAGAATAAGTGCTACTCCTCTCTCATCTTTTTTTTAGCCCTAGCATTTTGCTAAGTATAATACCTTCCTTCCTGATTTGACTTTTTTAAGGTAGCCTTCCTTGTACAGTTTGTTCAGCCTTTGACATGCTGCGTTCAGACCTTTGTAGCTAAGCATTGTTTTAATGTCTTTAGCTGTGCATTGGCCTTGTTCTTCCACTATTTTCAAAATCATTTGATCTTGTTCTGGAAGAACCTCGAACTGTGTATCTCTTGATTCCTGCGTATTGGTTTCAAGGGGGTTTTGGGTTTTTACTGAAAACATTATTTTATCGTATTTTTCATTAATGTTTTCAAGCAAGCTATTGGTTTTTTCTTTTTCCTGAATCAATCTGAACATTAAAGCAGCTAAAACCTTAGGGTTATCCGCTTGTTCCATGATTTCGTCTAGCTCATTCAATTGCTGAAACTTTGGGCTTATTTTATCCAGTAATTGTTTTTCTTTGAGGACATCTTTCATGATTGATTCATGATTGTTCATGTACTATCATGATAGATTCATGATATATAAATACTTTTCGCAATCATGGGCTTTGCACAATAAATGATTAGATTTTTGAGGTTTTAACCTCGTTTTTGTATGGTTGGTTTTTGGTTATTCACTCGTTTTCTTGATAAAGTTTTAATATGTGGTTTTTGTGCATTGAACTTCTTCCACAAAGTTTCGGATTGTAATTCTTCCCATGTTGGTGGCGTTGATGGTTTTATTGGTCTTATGGGTTTTTTGGGCCCGGGCATAATCATAACCTGTTTTTAATATTCTTCTTTTTTAATATTTTTTAGTAGGGTTATAAATTAAAGGTTTGCCTTTTTCACTTGAATTCCAGTTTTGCTTTGTTTTGGGTTAGTTCTTCGATTGCTTTCTCTAAGTGTTCGGGTGTAGCGGATAATTTCTTTGAATCATGAGTATTTATTATTATTTTTATTTTAGTGCCGCTTGGTTCAAACACTTCATTAACTCCTAATAATCTTACATTGCCTATTAAGTCTGCAATTACTTTTTTTGGGTTTTGGGAATGTTCAACAACTCTTATTTTGGAATTAAGTTCTTTGCTTAATTCAGCTACAATAATACCATTTCTGCCTATTAGTGAGCCTATTTTGCCGTTGCATGATATTATTGTGATTTCTGGAAATTCTATTGCTTTGTGAAAATCAACATCTGAGAATAAAAATTTTTTTCTTGCATTTTCAAAAGCTATTTGTACTTTTTCATCAAGTTCTTTCCCCATAGGATTATTAGTGAAAAACCTGTTATAAACACTTTTTGTTGTTACTTTTTCAGTAAAATTTCTATTGATGAAACTTTAATGTTTGTATCATCGTTTCCTTTGAGTTCTTCAGTGTAAATCTTGATGTCATGGGCCTTTATTTCATTCATAAACTTGTTTTTCACAATTTCTGCAACATCAACCGCTCTTGAAATAGCTTTCCCTCTTGCTTTGAGTGTTACTTCTGTGTTTCCTCTATTCATTTGCATTATTACTGCCATGACATATGCCATTGTGCTTTTTTTTCCAATGAAAACTATGTTGTCGTCTCCCATGTTAAAACCTCGGGCGAATTGGAATGTAAATAGAGCTATGCACCAAAGTATTTATAAAAAATTAGAAAAAAGGGAATTAGATTATTTGAGTTATTTATCTCAAATAATCCAAGGTTGATTCAAATACGCCTCTGGTTTTTCCGGGGTTGTAATTGAAGTAGAGGCTTTTTCCTATTACTAGGTTTTTCTCTACAATTCCGACAAACTCTTTTTTGTCCTGTCCTGAGCTTTCAATAAAAGCAATTTCTTTGCCATTAGTTCCAACATCGAATACTTCAAATGTAGCATTCCTTAAAGGGTCTGCTGGGAAGATTTCGATTCCTTCCATGATTGGATGGTCTTCATCCTGTCTTAGAAGTTTTCCTTGTACAATAAATCTGTTTATACATGTTGGCTGGTCATTAATTACTCTGTCACATTCAACAGGCACTATATCTCCGAAAGTGTTTTTCCAACCAATAACATCATATGTGTCAGGTCTTCTTATTCCGGAATCCTTTACAAGAATGAACTTTCCGCCGCTTTTAACGAACTTTTCAATTGCTTCTCCAAGCTTTTTGGAAACTTCTTTGTTTGCTTCCTCACTCTGGTCAAGCATTACGATTTCATAATTTGCCAATATTTCCTGTGGGTTTCTCTCAAGACTTTGAGTTGTTTTAAGATCATAATCTATAATATCCCGATTATCATTAAGGATGTTAACAACTTCTCTGCTTGTAGCACCTATAATAAGCATTTTAGTTGGATGTGCTCCTGATTGGAAAACATCTACTACAGTTCCCAGAATTGGGGTGGATGGATCAATAACATCAAACCTAACTGCTAGGAAAAAAGCTATTATGAGTATTAGTATTAATGGGATTAGTCCCTCTAAATGAGTTCCAAATTTTGATTGAAGTGGTCCTCCGAAATTATCTGCTGGTGCTGCTCCACCATCTCCGCCATCAGGATACATTTTGTTTTCACCTTCTCCAATTAATATGTTAATACTATTATTTTTCTTTTAAACTATTTAAATATGTATTGTTTTTGAGATAAATAAGTCATTTTAATATATAAACCTTTTCTTCAAGTAATTACTCTAGGGATATGCAATGAAGTTTAACAGTTCACCACAAAGTTCAGGTCCAAGTTCTTCTATTGGAATAATGCGTTTCTTTGACACAGATACCGGCGGTCCTAAAATGAGCCCTGAATTCGTTGTCGGAGTTACAGTTGCTTTTACAGTTATTGTAATAGTATTTCATCTGATGGGGTAGTAATTTATTCATCTGAGGTTGAATATTTTTTATGGATGAAAATACCAAAAAAACAGTTTCTCAAATAAGAGAAAAACTTTTATCTGATTTTCCAAAATTCCTTGAACTGGAAGGAAAAGAAAAATTCTTTTTGGGTGAAGAAATAGATTCTTATTGCACTGCTGCTCTTGATGAATTGGAAGGCCATATTGATCACAGTGCTGATTTTTCAAAATTTGTTGACATTATTTATGGGTGTAAACAATTAGATAGTTTTGGCGAACCATGGGCTCCAACTGAAAGGAAAATTACTGAATGGATAAAGTTCCTGAAAAAATTCAAATAACTTTTTCGGAAACCATTGTAACTAATTGATAACCAATATCAAAGCTAAGCACACCAAACCAATAAAGCGGTTCTGCAAAAACAATTGCGAGTACAATTGCAAAAAGTTCTGTTATTAATCTGTATTTTGCAATAAATTTCAATACTTTTCCTGCTGAATTTTTTGCTTTATTGAAATCAAAAAAATCATTGAGTTTTTCATCCAAAAAAGAACCAATGAAATAAATCATTGCCAGTGCCAAATTTAATTCAAAATTGTTGATAAAAATTATTGTTAATGCAATAGTAATTATTCCAACTAAATGTGCTACTGAATTTAGTTTATTTTGCAGGGTTAAAGCCAGAATTATTCCAACCCAGATTGTTGCAATAATAAAATTACCTGATATTGCTATTCCGAGCAAAATTCCGTATAGGGTTCCGAAAACAATTCCGAAATAATTTTCTTTTTCAAAAACATCAGAAAATTCGTCTGCAATTTTTACAAAAATCCCTGAGAAAAAAAGCAGAACAAGTAATTCAATCAAAGTAATCCTCTTTCTTTTAGAGAATGATAAATCAGAGGAAAAGCAATTGTTGCATCGCAGTTAACATGAACGCTTTTGCTTTCACCTTTTAATTTTCCCCAGCTCTTTGCTTCTTTTGGCCTTGCCCCGCTCAAAGAACCATCAAATTCCTGTGCGGTGGAAATGTAAGTAGCGTAATCAAGGCCTTCTCTTACAATATTAGATCCGATGATGTGGTGTTTTGAAATTCCTCCGCCTAAAATAATTGCTCCTGTTTTTTCTGCATTCAAAGCAGAATCAAGCAATGGTTTCAAATCAGCTGTAACATCAATCACAAAATCAGGGTTTTCTTCTTTAAAAAAATGCAATTGCAATCCAAATGCTGCGCCATCAGTTATTCCAGGGCAATACACAGGAATATTGTTCTTTGCTGCCCAATAAAGGAAAGAACTTTCATCAAGAGTTTCGCCTAGTTTTTTCAGTAATTCTGAAGGGCTCCAGATTTTCTTTTCTGCCAGGCATTTTTTCAGGAAAGGAATCATTTTTCCTTCAAGCTTGGCAAAACCCTCGCTTTTCACAAGTACATTGCCTATTCTATTGTATCCTTTTTCAAACAATTCTCGGTCATCTTCATTAAAAGTAGCAATTTCATATTTCTGAAAGGTTCGAATAATATCGTGGTCAATGCTTCCTGAGGTTGTTACTATTGCATCAACAAAACTGTTTTTGCACATTTCCATTATAAGTCCCCTCAAACCAGTGGCGACTAAGTTTGCAGTAAATCCAAAGTAAACAAATGATTTGTCTTTTTTCATTTCCTCTATTACTGAAACTGCTCTTGCCATTTCAGTTGCCTGAAAACCATTTTGCAAAAATCTTTCGTAAATTCTACCTTTTCCCATTTCGCTTGATTTGAAATCTTTCACGTTCATAAAATCACAATCATTTTTTTTGTTTTTTAAAGTTTATTTTTTTAATTCAATAAAAAATTCTCTTTCCAGTAATTTTTCCATTTTTCCTTTCCCTGTGGGTGAAACTATTTTTGTGTTTGTTGATTCCTCAATTTCCTTTTTGTATTTTTCAACAAAAGCATTATCGTTTGAACCAATAATAAGTTCTGCTTTATCTGTTGGATTAAATTTCAATTGTTTTCTCATATCCTGTATTTTTCTTCTTAATTCCATTAATTCCCATTCTTCTTTCAATTCAGTACTTGCATCCAAATTCAAAAATATTTTTCCTTCGCCGAATTCCTTTGAAGCAAAATTTCCTTTAGGTTCTTTTCCTTCTGAGAATTTTTTCACATTTGCCTGCGAAGCAATTATTTCAATTGTATTTGAAAATTCCTTTTTCTTTCCGACATAAATAAGTTCTTCTAAGGGCCATCTTAACCTTAATTTTTCCTGTTCTCTCAAACTCAGAGTTTCCTGAATCAAATCTTTTGCTTTAGCAACTTCTTTTTCAAGTTCTTCATCAATAAATTTTTCATTTGCTTTTGGTAATTCAAGTAAATGAACAGATTCTTGCATTGAGTTGCTTTTCATTCCTTGGTAAAAGTGTTCTGAAAAATGCGGGGTTATTGGGGAAAGCATTTTTAACAAAGCTGATGAAATCTGGCTGAAAACAGCACTTAAAACTTCAGATTTTTCATTCTTTACTCTGTCTCTGATTAATTTAATGTAAGTTCTGGAAAATTCTTCAAGGACAAAGTATTCTATTGAGTTGATTACTTTTGGGTAATTGTAATTGTTGTAGTTTTCCAAAACTTCTTTTTCAAGTGAATGTAATTTGCTTAAAATCCATTTATCCTCAGGTTGCAGTTTTTTCAAATTAATTTCTTTTTCCAAATCTAAATCAAGGTAAGTAATTCCATAATTGATTGAATTCCAAAGCGTATTGAAAAATCTGTTGATTTCTTTGAAAGCATCCCAGTTAAACAGCATGTCTTCTCCGCTGAATACTTTTGCAACATAAACTCTCAGGTAATCCCTGTTGTATTTTTCAATCACTTCTTTTGGTGCTACAATATTCCCTTGGCTTTTTGACATTTTTATTTTCCCAAGATCCAAAACCATTCCGTGCATTGCAAGGCTTTTGAATGGTTTTTCATCAAAACAAATTGTGCTTAAAATTAATTCAGTATTCCACCATAACCTGATTTGGTCTTTTCCCTCAATGTTCACATCTGCCGGCCAATATTTTTCGAACTTCTCCTTATTTTTTGGGTAACCCATTGATGCCCATGAAGCAGTTCCTGAATCAATCCAAACATCTAAAATTTCGGGAATTCTTTTCATTGTTCCTTTTTTGCATTTGCATTTCCAAGTTACTTTGTCAACTGATGGTTTGTGTAAATCGTTCAGGGCTTTACCTGAAAGTTCTTTGAGTTCTTCTGCAGAACCGACTATTGTTTGGTTTTCGCAAGAATCACAAACCCACATAGGGATTGGAACTCCCCAATATCTTTGCCTTGATATAGGCCAGTCTCCTAAGTTTTCTGCCCAATCGTTGTAACGGTCTTTTCCCCATACTGGGTGCCAGTCAACTTCATTATTATATTTTTTTAGTTTGTCTCTTATTTTTGTAACTTTGAAAAACCATTGAGGTGTAGAAATATTAAGTAAGGGTGTTTTGCATCGCCAGCAGATTGGGTAGTCATGTTTGTATGGGTGTTTGTAAACTAGTGCTTTCATTTCATCTAAATCTTTTATAATTTCAGCATCAACAATTCTTGCAACTTTTCCCGCGTACTTTCCTCCTTCTTCTCCTAAAATTCCATTATTATCAACAATACTAATTATTGGTAAACCTGCTTTGGTTCCTTCATCGTAATCTTCCTTTCCACAACCTGGTGCTGTGTGAACTAAACCCGTTCCGTATTCTAATGTAACATATCTTTCGCTAAGGATTATTCTGTAACCGTTCTTAATTTCTTCAAGTTTCAAATTTTTTGCAAGCGGATTTTCATATTCAATTCCTTCTAATTCTTTTCCTTTTAAAGTTTTTTTAATAACAAAACCTGCTTCGATTTTTTCCATTAATGTTTGTAATAAATCTTTTGCAAGAATCCAGATTTCTCCTCCAACCTCTGCCTCAACATAATCAAACTTCGGATTAACCATTATTCCTGTGTTTGATGGTAAAGTCCATGGGGTAGTTGTCCAGATTAGTAAATATTTATTTTTTTCATTTTTAATTTTGAATTTAACATAAACTGCTGTATCGGTTTGTTTTGTGTATTCGATTTCACCATAAGAAACAGCAGTAGCGCATCTTGGGCAGGCATGAATCGGGTATTTTCCTAAATAGAGTAAACCTTTTTCATCTGCTTTTTTGAATGTCCACCAAACAGATTCCATGTATTCTTTGTTAAGAGTTAAATATGGATTTTCCCAATCCATCCAGATTCCAAGATTATCAAATTCTTCATTCATTATTCCTATGAATTCAGTTGCATAATTTCTGCACTTTTCAATAAACTTATCTTCCCCAAATTTTTCAATATCTGCTTTTGTTTTAAAACCAAGTTCTTTCTCAACTTTATTTTCAATTGGTAAACCATGAGTATCATAACCTGGTTGATCTAAAACAGAAAAACCTTGCATTCTTTTATTTCGCATTGTGATATCTTTCACAATTTTGTTCAGAGCAGTTCCCATGTGTATATGTCCGCTTGCATATGGCGGACCATCCATCATGAAAAATCCTTTTCCTTTTGCATTTTGAGTTCGGGATTTATTGGCTATTTTATTCTTTACCCAAAACTCTCGAACTTTCTTTTCATTTTCAGAATTATATTGTTCTACTTTTTCCATAAGTTTCACTTTTATTGCAAAGCAAGTAGCAATGAGCCTTTGTCCCATTCGATGAGCATGCACGAATGGGAGTAAGCGGATTTGAACCGCTGACCCTTGGTGTATAAGACCAATGCTCTGACCAGGCTGAGCTATACTCCCAAGACGCAAACCCGCGTCTGGAGGGGGTACTATCTTCGTCTTGTGACTCGATAGTACTGCTTTATTGCTCAGGCCCATTGCTACTAACTATTACTTTGCTTTATTGAATTTATTTCTATATTAAAAGCACTAAATTAGGTTTAAAAAGGTAAAGAAAGCCACTTTCTAGAATTCTTTGAGTGAAATGTTGTTTTGCGTGTTTATTTCAAAATCTGCCTCAATTTCCTTGAGCGAGCCGTATTTTCCTTTATTTAGAGTAAGGGAATTTCTGTAAAGCATTGTATAAGCTTCAGTGATTTTGTAATGCTTTCCCTCTTTAACTTCCTCAATATCCTCGTCCCAAAGTGATAAGTGGACACACCCAGATTCATCTCCTACAAGAACATTACATACTTTGTGAAACATTGAATCTAATTTAGTGGTTACTTCTCTGGGTTCTGTTTTTTCTTCTATTTTAAAAACCAGTTCAAGTTTTTTTTGGTCTGGAGTTAACTCTGATATTTTCATTCACTCTGCACCAAATTAAGAACCGTTTCCAGTTCTGAGTAAAAGTTTTCTATTTCTGAAAAATTATTGACCTGAAAATCAGCAGAATCCAAGACTTTCTGAAATCCTTTATTGTATTTATCATCTTCATCTCTTTTGTGGAATTCTTCTTTTTCTGAAGGGTCTTCTTCTGAACGCCTTCCAAATCTTTCATCTTTTCCGGTTGTAATTTTAATTATTTTAAGTTCAGGGAATTTTTTTTTGAAATAATCAATTTCTTCTATTGACCTCGGTCCTACAAAAACTAGTTTGTCTTTTTTGTTTATTTTTTTGTCAAGCATTTTTGCAATTGCCGCCATACCCATTTCGTTTCTTAAAATATCTCCTAATTCATTCATTCTTTTTTTTGTAGAGGTTATTCCTTTTTGCTCAAGAAGTTCTTTCAAAACATCGCTGAAAGTATATTTTGTAAATCCGTGCTTTTGCACTAAATAATCTGCAGCAGTGTCCTTTCCTGACCTTGCTAAACCAACAAGAATTATAACGGTCATGAATTAATAGTGGTTAAGAAGGATTAAAAAAATAGTTATTTGTTTTTTTTTTAAAAAGAAAAAAAAGAAGGGGAAAAATCCCCTTGTATTTATTTAAACTACATCATTCCGCCCATGCCGCCCATTCCTGGTGGCATTTCTGGTGCTCTGCTTTTTCCTGTTCCTGCAATTATATCATCGATTCTCAACAGCATTTCTGCTACTTCGCTTCCTGAAATAATTGCCTGAGTCTTAACTTTCAAAGGCTCTATTACTTTGTTCTTTTTCATATCATCAAGCTTTGCAGCGTAGACATTAACTCCGATTGTTATTCCGTCTTTTCCAGAGTGTTTGCTTCTCAGTGCAACTAGAGTGTCTATTGTGTCCATTCCTGCAGTTTCTGCTAATGTTCTTGGGATTATTTCAAGAGCTTCAGCAAAAGCTTCTATTGCTAATTGCTCTCTTCCTCCGACAGTTTTTGCGTAGTTCCTTAATTTCAATGCTACTTCAATTTCACAGCTTCCGCCACCGTAAAGAATTTTTCCATCTTTAATTGCTGATGACACTGCACCCATAGCATCTCTTACTGCTCTTTCTGCTTCATCAACAACGTGTGCGCTTCCGCCTCTCACAAGCATTGAAACGCTTTTAGGGTTTTTACATCCTTCAACAAAAACCATGTTGTCTCCTGAAACTTTTTTCTGACTAACAAGTTTTGCGTTTCCAAGATCACTTGCACTTAAATCATTGATTCTTGAAACGGTTTTTGCGCCAGTTGCTTTTGCTAATCCTTCCATGTCAGATTTTTTGACTCTTCGTACAGCTAAGATTCCTTCCTTTGCTAAATAATGCTGTGCTATGTCATCAATTCCTTTCTGGCAGATAACAACATTAGCTCCTGCTTCCTTTACTGAAGCAACCATTTTTCTCAGGATTTTTTCTTCCTGGTCCAAAAATGCCTGCAACTGATCAGGATCTGAAATCTGAACTTTAGTGTCTGTTTCAGGGCTTTTTATTTCCATTGCCGCGTCAACCAAAGCAATTTTTGCGTTTTCTACTTTAGTTGGCATTCCTGAGTGAACAACTTCTTTGTCAATAACAATTCCTTGTATTAATTCAGATTCTGCTATTGATCCTCCTACTTTTTTTTCAACTTTAATATCATCGAGTTCAATCACAGTTGTTTTTCCATCATCAACCGCAACTTGAATTATTGCACCGACAACAAGGTCAGCTAATTCTTCTGCTGATTCAGCGCTTTTTCCTGTCATTGATGTTAGAGCAAGTTGTTTCAAAACCTGTTTGTCTTTGATGGTGATATCTTCAGCTATTGCTCTGTAAAATTCTTTTGCTTTTATTGCAGCTAATCTATAACCTTTGATTATTAGTGAAGGGTGGATTTCATCATCTAATAATTTTTCAGCTTTTTCTAACAAACCGCCTGCGATTATTACTGCAGTTGTTGTGCCGTCTCCAACTTCGTCATCTTGAGTTTTAGCTACTTCAACCATCATTTTTCCGGCTGGGTGTTCTATGCTCATTTCACTAAGAATAGTTGCTCCATCATTTGTAATGATTACATCACCTAAATCATCTACAATCATTTTGTCCATTCCTTTTGGACCTAATGTGCTTTTGACTGCGTTTGCAACTGCTCTTGCAATTAGAATATTTATTCTCTGAGCATCTCTGCCTCTTGTTCTTTTTGCTCCTTCTGGCAGGAACATTACTTGTTGATTTTGATCTTGTTGTGCCATAATATCATCTCCTAAAAAATGGTTTTCTTAATAATTAGTATTAATTATTGATGGATATGAAACCCTTATAAATGTTAGTTTTTGATGGATATACACATCTAACAAAGTGGTGGATATGCAGGTTATTTTTTTGTATTTGAGAAAATTAGAGTTATTCCAATGATTATTGCAATAAATGCAAATACAATATCAATCTCTTGTGAGAAGAAATAAGTGAAATCAAATAACAAGTTCAGGCCGCTTAAGAGTAATACTGTTGCCAATACTATAAGCAGAATCCCTGTGAGAAGCTTTTCAGTATCATCGCTGAACAAATCCAAAGCCATAGAATAATAGTGTGCATTTCTTTTTTTACTACTTTCGAATGGTTAATTCGGAACTTTTATATCTTCCCGCGCCTAATTTAATTATGTCTTTTAGATTGCCTTGGAAAAAAAGGCCTGTGGAATCTGTGGAAAGAAAGGTGGCAGATATAACTGCATTAAAAACTCAGCTCAGTAGGAAAAACTCTGATTATCAATCCAGGGCACTGGCAGCAGAACATTTAGGCCATTCAAATAATCCTGCTGCAATAATTCCGTTGAATACTTCAATTACTATGGATATTTCTCCTGCTGTAAAAATCTCTGCCGCAAAATCACTTGCGCTTTTCAGAAATGAAGCCGCGGCGGTTTCTCTGGGGAAAGCTTTGATTAGAGAATTAAAAAGAAAAAAGGTTGATCCGAATGTTGTAATACAAATTGCTTTAGCCTGCGGAAGAATTGGTCATGAAAAATCAATAGGTTTTCTTGAGACTGCTTTGCAGTATGGGAAAGATATGCATTTGTTGGAAATGCAGGGTCCTGACCTCGGAATTGGAGATGCAATAAAAATGGGGTTGGAAAAAGCAAAAAAATAATTTATTTTAAAACAATAATATTTCCTCTTCCTTTTTTGAATTTCTTTATTTTCCCCATTTCTTCAAGTTCGGCAATAATTAAGGACGTTTTAGCTTCCCCAAAATCAACTTTATTCCGTAAATCTTTTTGTGTCATTCTTCCGCCATAGCGTTTCAGAATTCCCAGGACCTCGTCCAAATCTTTGTCAGTTTTTTGCGATGTTTGATTTTCTTTTGTTTCCAAAAATTCTTTTGACCTTTCAAAATATTTTTCCTCAATTCCTATTCTTTCAGTTTTTAATCCGGTTGCAGATTTTGTTATTTTTTCGGCACCATAAATAATCAGAATCATTGCTACAATCAAAAGCACAATCCCGATTCCTATCTGCCCCAAATCTTCTTTCGGTTCCTCAACAGCAGGGGTTTCGGGAATTGTTATTTCTCCTATGTCTTCCATTAAAAAATCATTTTCCTCAAGAGGCGGAAGCATAAGAATATCGCGCGTAAAATTCCCGTCTGCTTCAATAATGATTTTTTCATTTGCCCTGTATTTCAGATTGTTTCCGTCAAAATAAAATGCGTTTAATTCATAATTTCCTTGTGGCACATTAAAAGAATAAAATCCTAATTCCGCAACCATCAATTGGTTGGGTGTTGTATTAATTTCAATAATAACATTTTCTAATGGTTCTAAAGTGTACCATTCAAATGTTGTTCCAGAAATTGTTGCGGCGTTCACAAAACTTGAAATTAAAATAAGTGCAGAAATTATTTTCCAATTCATTAAATAGTATTCTTGAAAAACCCTTTAAATCCTTTCCTGAACAAAAAAAGCAGTTGTAAAGTTTTACTGCTGAAAAAAAGGTTTTGTAAAGCTTTAATTTTTCAATGATTGAAAGTAACTTTTTAAAGAAAAACTGTGCATTAGGTACAGGAAAAACCCTTTGGGGTGAACAGGAGGTTTAAAATGAAAATTAAAAGTGTTTCAGTGCTGGCTCTTATTTTGTTGGTGCTTTTTTCCGCAATTGCTGTTGCAGATGAAGATACAAATGATTCCGATTCTGACAATTCAAGTGGGAGAAGGGTGCAGGCTGATGATCCAAGACCAGTTGCTATAGGAGTTGAAAGAAATCCTTCGGATGCAAGGGAAAAGGTTCAGGAAAGACTGGATGATTTAAGAGAAAAATATGAGGAAAGAAAAAATAAAATTGAAGAATTAAGAATCAAACAAGAGGATGCAAGAGAAAGAGTAAAGCAAAAGCTTGAGGATTTTAATTCTTTAAGGGGTGAACTCAAAAGTTCCAGAGAAGCTGCAAAAGCAAGTTTAAGAGAAAGGCTCAGGCATAAATCAAGCGAAGTTTTAATCGATCAGGTTGAAGTAATTCTCAATAAGCTTTATGCAATGCAGGAAAATGAAAATGCGCCTGATAATCTTAGTGAAGTAATAACTTTTTTTGAAGAAAAGCAGGAACTTCTTCAGAATGAAGCAATCACTCAAGGGGAATTAATTGTCCTTTCAAAAGACATACAGGGTTACTGGAATAAGTGGGAGCATAACCTGAGAATTTCTGCAGGCAAAAAAATAAACAATGGAATTAATGGAATAATAAACAAAGCTGAAACATTCTCTGAAAGGCTTCAGGCAGTTGTTGATACGCTTGCTGAAAATGGCCGTGATGTTAACGCAATCCAAAATGCGATTAATCAGCTTAAAGAAGATGTGGTGCAGTTTCAGCAGGATTATAATGTGCTAAGACAGGCATTCAACGATGCTGAAACAAAAGAGAATAAGGCGGAAATATTGAATGATGCCTATGATAAGCTGAGGGAAATGAACAGAAATCTGATAGAAAACCTCAGGCTGATAAAGGTAATGTTCAAAGCCACAAAAGAAATAGAACATAACGTTGAAATAACCACAGAAACATCTGATGAACTCAATGAACTTTCAGATGACTCAACTGATTCATTTGATGATTCAGGAGATGATTCTGGCGCGGATGATTCAGGAAACGATGAGTTAGAACACAATTCTGAAGATGTTAATGGGGTTGATGTACAATGAATAAATCAATTTTAGCATCAATCCTCATTCTGGCAGTTCTGTTGTCTGGGTGTGCATCACAAACTCAGGGACAGAATACTGGTGCCCAAAATCAAAGTGGTGACACAAGCCAGATTCAGGAACAGCCTGTTGCGGGAGATTCTTTGGTAACTTCTGATGAAGAACTTGCTGCCCTTGATTCGGAATTGAACGAATTAGAGTCTCTTTTAAATGATTCAGACTTTAATGGCACAGAATTTTTGGCATTGGACGACAGCACTTTTAAATGAAAGTGCTTTAATCCTTTCCTTTTTATTTTTATAAATGTCAATAGAAAATTTTCTGAAAAAAAACAATTTTAAATTAGTTGAACAGATAGCTAAAGGGTGGACTTCTTTCGTTTATCTTGTTGAAGATTCTAAAGGAAAAAAACTTGTGGCAAAATCTTTGAGGGAAAAAGTCCATCGTATAAATATGGTTGAGCGTGAATCTGAGAACCTAAAACTTGCCAACTCTGTTAGTGTAGGCCCGAAATTAATTGAAGTAGATTTTGAAAATAAAGTTGTGTTAATGGAATATGTTAACGGAGTTTCTTTTAATAATTGGCTTTTTTCAAATCCAAAAAAAACCGAACTTGAAAAGTTTCTGAAAGAACTTTTTGAACAGGCAGAAAAAATTGATAAAATCGGTTTGGATCACGGTCAGCTTGCGGGTAAAGGAAGAAATATTATTGTGAAAAAAGGATTGCCTATAATAATTGATTTTGAAAAGGCTTCAATTAAAAGAAAAGTAGGGAACGTTAATCAGTTGAAGGCATTTCTTTTTTTGAATCCGCATTCAAGCATTGCTAAGAAAGTAAAAGATATTTTAGAATCAGATTATGAACAATTTTTGAATTAAAAAAATAAGGTTTGAGTTCTCCTAAAAGAACCCGTTCAATTTATTTTTCATCATCAATAATATCTTTCAGCTTCTTTGGGTCTTTTGTTTGCTTTTCATTGTACCCTTCCATAAAGCCTGCTTCTTTAGGATCAATTTCATCGTTTTCAAGCATTTCTTCTACTTGCTCATTTTCGTAAGGATTCTCTGTTTGTTTGAGTTTCTTTTTTTCAGCCATAAGAATCACTTACTTAATGAATTTCCTGTCAACTTCCAAGATTAAAACATCACAAGCTGCTTTTATAGATTCTAATTGCTTGATGATTCTTTCTTTTTCTTTTTCAATATCCTGAATGTTTTCGTATGGTTCAATTGCTTCTCTTAACATTGATCCGTCAACGTAAGTGTACGGGTATGTGTTCATTTTGTCGGCAATTCTTTCAACCATTTTTCCGAGCCAGAGATTCATTTCATTTTTAACCTGTCCCTTAATTTGTTTTCCAGAAGTGAGGTGTTTTCTGAGCATGTTTACAATAGTTGCTCTTGGAAAAGGTAATTTAGAGTCATCAATTTCCTCTTCTTCCTCTTCTATTACTTGTTCTTCTTCTAGCTTTTCAGCTTCTTTTTCTTTTTTTTCTTCTTTAGCCATAATATACACCTCAAATTTCGTTAACTTAGCATCTAAAATAAGTCTATTCAAATTAGATACCGTACAGATTTTAAATGCTTCCCAAGTGTTTTAAAGAACTTCACTCTTATTTTTTTGTATGGAATCTAAACCGAATTTTGGTCAAATCCAAGTTTATTGGGGAAACGGCAAGGGAAAAACAACTGCCTCTTTAGGCTTGGCTCTTAGAATGTTAGGGCGGGGATTTAATGTTCATTTGGTTCAGTTCATGAAATTTGGTATTGAAGCAAACAAAAATTTTGATGAAACAGGAGAAATAACTGCATTAAAAAAATTTGATAATTTTTCTTATAAACGATTCGGAATAAAAAAATGGGTTATTGGAAAACCAAGCCAAGAACATCTTGCTGAAGCAAAAAAAGCTTTGAATCATTCTATTAAATCTGTTTCTTCAGGGAGCTTTGATCTTGTTATTGTTGATGAAATTCTTTATGCGATTCAGCTTGAACTTATAAAAGAAGAAGATGTTTTGAAATTAATGGATTCAAAAAATGAAAAAACAGAATTGGTTTTAACAGGTTCACACAAACCTTTTGAAAAAATTTTTGAAAAAGCAGATTTGGTTAGTGAGATTAAAAAACACAATCATCCTTTTGATAAAGGAATAATTGCAAGAAAGGGTGTAGAATTTTGATTGAACCGAAAAAACTTTTGTTTGCTACTGCGGGAATACCGTTCAGTACGAAACTAAGAGATACTGTAAATGGAATTAAAGAAGTAAAAAATCTTGGTTTAGGTGCAATGGAACTGGAATTTGTTCATTCAGTAAACATTTCTATGGAAAAAGCCCCTGAAGTAAAAAAAGTTGCTGAAGAAAATGAAATAATTCTTACTTGTCATGCTTCCTATTTTATTAATCTGAACGCGATTGAAAAACAAAAGCTTGGGGCTTCAAGAAGCAGAATATTAAGTTCTGCAAAAATTCTAAATGCGTGCGGCGGTTACTCGGTTTGTTTCCATCCTGGTTTTTATCTTGGAATGGAATCTGAAAAAGTTTATTCTAATGTTAAAGAACAGATGAAAAAACTTTTAGAAGAGGTTAATTCTCTTGATCTTGATGTTTGGATTAGGCCTGAAACAACAGGAAAGCCTACTCAGTTTGGTTCTATTGATGAGTTAATTGATTTAAGTTCGGAGTTTGATCAAGTGCTTCCAGTGGTAGATTTTTCTCATTTGCATGCGCGTTCTAATGGAAAGTTTAATTCAAAAGAGGAGTTCGAGCAGGTTATGGAGTTAATTGAAAAAAAACTTGGAAAAAAAGCAATTCAAAATATGCACATTCATCTTTCCGGAATAAATTATTCTGAAAAAGGTGAAAGAAATCATTTGGTTTTGAAAGAAGCAGATATGAATTACAAAGGTGTTTTGCAGGTGTTAAAAGATTTTAATGCAAAAGGAGTTCTTGTTTGTGAAAGCCCAAATATAGAAGAGGACACTTTGCTTTTGCAGAAAACTTTTAATTCATTGTAATGCTAATGGATAAATATTCCTTTGGTGTTGTTTAATCATGGATAAAAAAGAAAATTTCCCGCTTGTAGATGAGTTTAAAAAACTCAGAAAACGCAACAAAATACTTTTCACTGCTCTTGTCGGAGCAGCTGTGATTCTTTTCTGGAGAGGTGTTTGGGGAATGGCGGATGCTCTGATATTTCCTGGGCATTATCTCACAAGTAGTTAGGCATCCATTATACTTGGCGTTGGAATTCTTGCTCTTCTTGGCGTTGGATTGGAAAAAGCAATTTGATTTTTTCAAAAAGAAGAATATGAGGATTTCATTCCTCGACTTTTTTTACAAAAATACATGGAACCGGACAAGAATCTGCTGCTTCCTGATTCTGGGCGAGCTTTGATTCATCAATAATTTTTCCTTCGCCTTTGCCGTTTTCAGTATCTATTTTGTCAGACTCAATCAAATGTGATTTGTCTCCGTCCATTACCCAGTCTTCAGGGTCTATTGCTGCGCATGCTCCGCATCCGATGCAGATTTCTTTGTGATGTTCAATTTTAAATTTTGCCATTTGGAATCACTCCGTTAGATTTACAATTATATCCAGTGTTTGTACATTATTTAAAACTTTACTGCTGTTAAAAACTGGTTAACACTGTTTATTCTCCTGTTTGGCGATAGAAAGTGGTTGTTGCCGTTGAAACGGGGCATAAAGCCTTATGTTCAATCGGCAAAACCCTGAATTATTTCCTTTGAGTGGTTTGCAGTATCGGGTTTTTTTATAATTTTTTTTATAATGCCTTTTTCATCAATTAAAAACGTTGTTCTGATAATTCCCATGAATGTTTTTCCGAATATGCTTTTTTCTTTGAAAACCCCGTATTTTTCAATTACTTCTCCTTTTTCATCGCTGAGAATAGGGAAATTGAATCCGTATTTTTCAGAAAATCTTTTGTGAGATTCTGGCGAGTCCTTGCTTATACCAAATATTAGAATATTTTTTTTCTTAAGTTCTGAAAAATTATCTCTTATATTACATCCTTGCGTTGTGCATCCCGGGGTATCATCTTTTGGATAAAAATAAACCGCCACTTTTTTTCCGTAAAAATCAGAAAGGCTGATTATTTTCCCATTCTGATCCTTTAAGGAAAAACCCGGTGCTTTTTGTCCTGTTTCTAACATTTTTTGTCACTTGATAAGTAATATATAATAGAATCAAAGTTTATGTTTAAGATAATATGCAAAATAATCAAAAGTTTTTCTTAGTGTTAATGTTAATTTCTTTAGCCTTGCTTGTGCTGTTTGTTTCAGCTGGTCCTCAGGATTCTGCCAATAAAATTGCTGAAGCTTTGGAAAAAGGGGACGTGGAAGGATTAACCACTCAAACCGGAAAGTTGTTTGGAGAAGTATCTGAGGCATTACAGCTTGCAAAAATTGCTGCGGTTGGTCTTGGGGTTATAATAATTGCATTAATTGTTCTTCGTCTTTCTCAATTGATTTCAAAACCAAGAGTTGATAGGAAAAAAGTGAAAGAAGAAAACGAAGACACTGAATTTAAAAAAATGTTTGATGACAAAGACAGAATTTTAGAAGATTTAAAAGCACAGCTTGCATCAGAAAACAAAAAGAAGAAATTATGAAAACCCCCCTTTACAGCTAGAAAAAATTGTAACAAACACTTAACAAAAAAATGTTTTCATGCTGTTCTTCTTGCTGTACGATTTCCAAAACCGATTTTTTCAAGCGCTTCTTTATGCTTTAAACCCATTGTTCTTTGGTAAAGGTAATTCCATCGTTTTTTGCCTTTTAGATTCTCAAAAATCCAGTAACCTAATTTAATTCCGACATCATAACTCCACCAGGGTTCATTATAACATTGCACTCCTTCTAGTATTTTGTCCGGTCTCGGTTTTTTGTCAAAGTCCTTTACATGTAATGCGAATTTTCTTTTCGGGCTGAACAAACCCTTTTCGAGTCCGTAAAGTCTGTCTGAAGCTTGCGCGAAGGGAATATCTATTTTGATTACTCCGAGTCTGTGTAGAAGATGAATGCATTCGTGAATTGCTGTTGTGTTGCCCTTCTTGTCCTGCGACCAGCCTTTTGCAAAGTAAATTTTTTCTGATTCAAGAACATTGTAACCAAGATAAATTTCTCCATTATCTTTGAGATAATGGTAAAGCATGAAAAGGTCTGATCTCACTTCTTTAGCATCATGGCTCTCATTGATTACGTCCAAAATACTGAAATTTTTCTTTTTAATCAGCCGGTTGATTTTCGATGTGAGTTTCTTTCGTTCGGCTTTCTTGATGTGTGCACAGAAAATAGAAATCCCAAATCTAACTTGTCCTTTTATGTGGGCTAAATCTTTTTTTGGAAGGGGTTCGCCAATCATCCTCTGTTTTTCAGTGGGTAAAGGAAGACCTGTTTTGTGGTGTTTATTTTTGTAGGATTTTTTCCACACGTTACTTAAATATTTTTCTACTTGTCTTTTGAAACTTTTTGAGTGAATTTTTTAAATGTGCTTTCCTTTGAAAATAAAATCTTCAACTATTTTTTTTGAAGAATGTTTTTTTCCATTTTCAGCCATGCAATAAAAACGTTTTCGGAAAATAAAAAGCAGGGTGTTTAATTTGTGTTCGATTGCGTTTGGGTAATTTTCTCTTCTTTTGAGTACAAATATAAAAAGAACTGCAAAACCAACATTAGCAAAACAATCAAAGCTAATTCAAAATCCTCATACTTCAATTCAGCTTTTCCGCCGCACAAATGGCAATCCATTTCTTTTACCATAAATAATTGCCTTGTTTTTTATAAATGCCTTATCTTTTGATTTGTCTGCTTTATCGAATGTAGTACAAGTTGTTTCATAAAAATTGTGAATTTTTTGTCATCTCTTTTTTTCGAGAGCTTGGTAAGTT
>JANLGZ010000018.1 GCA_024653905.1 archaeon | reverse complement strand
TTAGATAATTGAAATTGAACAAATTTAAACCCATTTCAAGGGGGCTCTGTGCCGATGCGAAATTCTCCGCGATTGAAACGCTTCTCATTTTTTTAACCTCGAATCAATTAAACTTACAATTAAGTAAACCCATAAAAAATCTAGAATTTCTAGAATATATCTAATTATTGTTCCAATAATTCCTGCGTATCCCCCAACTAAATCAACTAATCCAAATAATACTCCAAACAAAACATATCCAAACGGAGAAACAGCAATTAAAATAAATTCGTAAATTAAACCAATAAAAGCATCACCCCTATAACCTGCTTCTACAGCTTCAAAAAAGACAAAGCTAAATATTTGGTTAAATACTAAAAACAAAATAATTGCTATTAT
Source organism: archaeon (assembly GCA_024653905.1). Classification (GTDB taxonomy): domain Archaea; phylum Iainarchaeota; class Iainarchaeia; order Iainarchaeales; family Iainarchaeaceae; genus UBA493. The sequence continues at coordinate 19,970 of JANLGZ010000018.1, read as the reverse complement.
AACTTTTCTTAAAGTTGGTTGAAAAAGTTTTTTCATATCCATTTTAGTGCAGCCCCTTTATTTTTTTTCTCTGAATAGCATACTGTGCATAATCGATGTATTCCTTTTCCTCTATTGCTTTTTTCAAAGGAATTTTTGCTCTTTTGTTTTTAATATTTTCAGTTACTGTGATTTGGAACGCATCACTTCCAGCTCCGCTTCCATAAGAAACCATTAGGATTTTTTCTCCTGGTTTTGCAACATCAAGAGTTGAAACTAATCCAACCATAGTTGCACCAGAATAAGTGTTTCCAATTAAAGGAGTCATTAATGCTGGTTCTACTTGTTCTTTTGCAAAACCTAATCTTTTTGCAGCTTCCAAAGGAAATTTTCCATTAGGTTGATGCGGTACAAAATAATCATAATCTTCAATTTTAGTTTTGGTTTTTTTCAACAAACCCTCAACTCCTCCAAGCAAGTGTTTGAAGTACGCTGGTTCTCCAGTAAATCTTCCCGCATGTTTCGGGTATTCTGCATGCTGTCTTCTCCAAAAATCAGGAGTATCAGTTGTAAAAGAATAAGTGTCATCAAGGCTAGCAATAATTTCTTCTTTTTTACCGCCGATTAAAATCGCTGCTCCGCCAGAACCTGCTGTGAATTCCAAAGCATCATTAGGTCTTCCTTGTGCTGTGTCTGCTCCGATTGCTAAACCGTATTCTATCATTTTTGATTTTACTAAACCCATTATCATTTGCATTCCTGCTGTTCCTGCTTTGCATGCAAACTCCAAATCAGCAACCATCAAATCTGGACCTGCATTAATCGCATCAGTTACAATTGTTGCTGTTGGCTTAACAGCATAAGGATGTGATTCTGAACCAACATAAAGTGCGCCGATTTTTTGAGGATTTATTCCTGAAACTTCTAAAGCAAGTCTTGCGGCTTCAACACTTATTGTTGCTGTGTCTTCATCCCAAGAAGCAACTGCTTTTTCTTTAACCCCAAGACCCGCAGCTACTCTGGCTCCGTCCTTATTCCATACTCTGGCAATTTCTCCAACCTTAATTCTTTTTTTTGGAACATACCCTCCGTAACCAACAATTCCTACAGTCATTTTGATTCCTCTATTATTTCTTTTGCTCTTGTAACGCTTATATTTCCTTCCTTTGACATTTGGTCAGCAACTGAATCTATTTGGTTTTCTGTTGCTCCTGCCTGTATTGCAATGTTTTTAGCGTGTAATTTCATGTGACCTTTTTGAATTCCCTCGGTTGCAAGTGCTCTTAAAGCTGCAAAGTTCTGCGCCAAACCAACACTTGCAATTATTTCTGAAAGTTCGTTTGCTGTTTTTACTCCTAAAATTTTAATATTAATTCTTGCAGTTGGATGAGTTCTTGTAGCCCCGCCCACTAAACCAACAGGCATTGGTAATTCAATTTCTCCAACCAAATCCCCCGCATCGTTTTTGTAGTACTTTGTGAGCGGCAGGTATTTTCCAGTAATTGAAGCAAATGTGTGCACTCCTGCTTCAACCGCTCTGAAATCATTTCCTGTTGCAACAACAACCGCGTCAATTCCATTCATTATTCCTTTGTTGTGAGTACATGCACGATAAATATCATTAGCTGCAAATTCATAAGCATCAAGTATTTTTTCAATTGCTTCCTCGCCTAAAGTTTCTTTTTTCCAAACAGAACTAGCTTTTACGGTTCTATGAACCGCTAAATTTGTAATTATTCTAAGCCTTACTTCCCCGCCAGTAATTTTTTCTAAATCAGGAGATAATCTTTCACACATTGTATTTACTGCATTGGCACCCATTGCATCTCGAACATCAACCAATAAGTGTACTTTAATCATTTTTCCACGAGAAGTTTCCATAATTGTTGCTTCTATTTTTTTTGCACCCCCGCCAAACTTAACAAGAACAGAATCAACAGCATTTGCTTTTTCAATTAATCCCTTTTCTTTTTCTTTAATTGCTTCAACTCCTTTTTCAGGATTTTGTGAACCAACGATTTGTATTTGCCCAATCATTATCGGTTCACTTGCTTTTGCAACAAAACCTTCGCTTAATTTTGCAGCGTTTGAAGCAGCCGCAACCACGCTTGGTTCTTCTGTTGCAAATGGAACTAAAAATTCTTTTTTGTTAATTTTGAAATTAGTAGCTATTCCTAAAGGTAACTGAAATGTTCCAATAACATTCTCAATCATTCTATCGGCCATTTGAAAATCTAAAGCCCCGTATTTTTCTAACTCTGAAACTTCTTCAGTGGTTAGTTCTGCAAACTCTTTGAGTATTGCTAATCGTTCTTTCAGGGTTTTTTCGTAAAATTTACTTACACAAGACGTTTTCATTTGTAATCAATCCTTTAGAAAAAATTTATGAGGGGTTGTTTTAATACGTGTGGTGCGAATCAAGGTATTTTTGAACTATCTCTGCCCTTGCTTTTTTCTTAGCCATTCCTACGCGTATTAGGTCTTCAGTATTCATAAACATCTTTGTCTTTGTGATTACAGACCTATATAAAGGTTTCGGCTTTTGTACACTGAAAAATTGGGAATTGACGTAGATTATTTTGATATTGGTCAGCGATTATTTTGCATTCTGGAAGCATAGTATTCTGCACTTGGTTATTTTGCCCCTCTAACCAGCAGTATTCTCTCAAAGTTATTTTGTGGTCATAAGCACTTCTGTCCCTTTTGAGATTTCGACCTTTTTCTTTATGGAGTAACTTTTCTGCCCGTCTACAATTAGTTCCGCTTTCATTTTTCCAAAATCAGTTACAACAATTTTTTCGTGATCATTAATAATTAAAGGCCTGTGAGTCCAATCAACCGGATTAACACTAACTAAAACAAAAACAGAGGCATTGCCTTTTACTATTGGTCCGCCTGCACTTAATGCATGTGCGGTTGAGCCTGTGGGGGTTGCAACTATTAAACCATCCCCTGCTTCAGCCCTTATTTCTGAACCTATTTTCATTTTGTAACACATTATTCTTCCTGCTTTTTGCGGAACAATCAAAACTTCGTTAAGGGCTTGGCCGATTTTTTTGCCGTCTACTTTTGCCTGAATTCTTGTTCTGGTTTCTATTTTTATTTTTCCGCTCAAAATTTTTTCGATTGAAGTTTCAGCATCAAATTCATTAAACGCCTGCAAATAACCGACATTTCCAAAACCCATTCCTATAACAGGGATTTTCTTTTTCAGTTCACGGAAAACCGAAAGCAATGTTCCGTCTCCTCCAAATGAAAGAACCAAATCTCCTGAAAAAGCACTGATTGATTTTCCTTTTCCTAAAAAAGCCTTATCGGTTTCAACAAGAATTCCTTTTTCTTCTAAAATCCGGATTGTTTCTTTTGCTGATTTTTTTGCAGAAATGTTTTCCTTACGGCCGGTAATTCCTATTTTTTTGGGGAGCATTTTTATCACTTATTAGTTACTTTTTATAGCTAATCTTTTTCTTATTTTACTATTTATATAATTTATTATTTCACCGCTTCCGGCATGCGGCAACATTCTTTCTAACAAGTCAATTTCTAATAATAACGGGTCTGTGATTTTTCTTCTCGCTGATTTTAAAAATTCTGCTTCTAATAATTCATCAACTTGCTGTTTAGTTTTTACAGGAAGCCCTTTTGCTTCAGGAAGGGTTAAGCCTAATTTGTTCACTTTTTGTTTTGCCCACTGTGCATAGGATACTTTTTCATACTGTCCATATTGTGCAATTAACATTTTTTGCATTGATTCATCAGGAATTTCCCCAAGCCATTTTTCTATTATTTCTTGTTTTTCTCGGATACTTAAACTTGTGAACGCAGAAGCTTTCATGAGTTTGTTTAATTGAGTCAATGAATTTGGTGTAACCAATGTAACACTGCCGACTTTTTTCTCTGGGTTTTCTTTTATTCTATTGCTAAGATGCATAACCAAATTTTGGACCTCTGCATTACTAGCGTTCTGCCTAATACGTTCAAGTATATTGAGTTTTTGAGGTAAATTCATACTTCTGAAATTCGGCTGGCTTATTATCCCTAAAACATCCGCACGTGTATGAACTCCTATTTTTGGCAATAATGGTCGCTCTGGGACTTTATGGGATTTCATTATAATATACCTTAGCATTAACACGTTTAAAATTAGTTTGTTAAAACCTTACTCTTTCTGGTCTAATTCGCCGTGTTTGTAGCTTCTGATTAGGTTATCCCTGTATTTTTCAACAAAACTCTGAATCCCTGGATAATCAACAGTTCTTGACATCAAATCAGCAAGCCATTTGAGTTTTACTGCAGGTGTAGCCATCACAAAAACACTGCTCCCAAAAATCCTGTGAACCTCTACTATTGTACTTATCTGATCCGGTTTTGGAACAAGTTTCTTATCTAACTTCAACTCTTTTGCAAATGCATCAACTATTTTTCCTGTTTTTATAAAATGTTCACTTCTTTTTGGATTTGGAACCATAAATAAAACTAACTTTCACATTATTTAAATTAGTATTCCTTTCTGCTGTTTAAATTATCATCCCTTCTGCTGTTGTCGTAAATCTTTCTTTTTTGTTGTTCAGATTTAAAAGGTTTTTGAAGCTAATTCTAACATTCTAATTTGATTTTTTGAGGTGAGCTAATGAAAAAATATGTGTACATGTTTGATGAAACAAAAAACCCGAATACTTGGGAAGCTATTTTAACACTGGGAAACAAAGGAGCACAGCTGGCTGAAATGACAAATGCTGGTTTAAGGGTTCCTTATGGATTTACTGTTTCTACACAAGGTTGTAATGATTATTACGCGCAGGGAAAAAAGTGGCCGCAGGGTCTTAATCAGCAGGTAAAACAATCTATGAGTAAACTTGAGAAAAAAATGAAGAAAAAATTCGGTGACCCGAAAAATCCTTTGTTTGTTTCTGTGAGAAGCGGTTCTTATGTTTCAATGCCTGGAATGATGGATACTGTTCTGAATCTTGGTATGAATGATAAAACTGTTGAAGGTTTTGCTCATATAACCAAAAATCCAAGGGCAGCTTATGACTCTTATAGAAGATTCATCAACATGTTTGGTGATGTGGTTATGGGTGTTCCTCATCATAACTTTGAGGAAATTATTTCTGCTGTAAAAAAGAAAGTCGATGCTAAAGAAGACACTGATTTAACTGCGGATGATTTGAAAGAGGTTGTTGAAAAATACAAGGCACTTGTGAAAAAGGTTAAGGGAATCTCTTTTCCACAGGAACCGATTAAACAATTAGAAATGGGAATCAGTGCTGTTTTTGGTTCATGGAATGCTCCAAGGGCTGTTTCTTACAGAAGAATAAATAACCTTAGAGGCGATGCTGGAACAGGAGTTAGTGTTCAGGCAATGGTTTTCGGTAACATGGGGGATGATAGTGGCACTGGTGTTTCTTTTACTAGAAATCCTGCTACTGGGGCTAAGGAACATTATGGTGAATTCCTGATTAATGCTCAGGGAGAAGATGTTGTTGCAGGAATCAGAACACCAAGAGCAGTGGATGATATGAAAAAAACACATCCTGTGGTTTACAAGGAACTTCTAGGGATTTATGCAAAATTAGAAAAGCATTACAGAGAGTTACAGGATTTCGAGTTTACTTTTGAAAAAGGAAAACTCTATTTATTACAAACAAGAAATGGTAAAAGAACAGCTCAAGCTGGTGTAAAAATTGCTGTTGATATGGTTAAGGAAGGTTTAATTACAAAAAATGAGGCAATTCTCAGAATTAAGCCGGAACAGCTTGATCAATTATTACACAAGCAATTGGATTCTAAAGCAAAAAGTGCAACAGAAACTATTGCGAAAGGAATTGCGGCATCTCCCGGAGCAGCGGTTGGAAAAATTGTTTTCACAGCTGAAAGAGCAACTGAATTGAAAGCAAAAGGAGAAAAAATAATTCTTGTCAGAACAGAAACAAGTCCTGAAGATATTGAAGGAATGAATGTAGCTGAGGGAATTTTAACTGCAAGAGGCGGAAAAACTTCTCATGCTGCAGTTGTTGCCAGAGGAATGGGAAAATGTTGTGTTGCTGGATGTGGAGAACTTCACATTGATGAAGCAAAAAAAATAATGACTGTTCCAAAGAAAGGAATTACTTTGAAAGAACTTGATGTAATTGCTCTTGATGGGGGCACAGGAGAGGTTTTCAAAGGACAGATTCCTTTGGTTGAACCAAAGCTTTCAGGAGACTTTTCTACTTTAATGAAGTGGGCTGACTCAATAAAAAAACTTGGAATAAGAACCAATGCTGAAACTCCAAAAGATTCTCAAATAGCAAGGGATTTTGGAGCTGAAGGGATTGGTTTGGCAAGAACTGAACACATGTTTTTTGATGCAACCAGGATTGAAGCTGTGAGGGAAATGATTCTTTCTGATGATGAAAAAGGAAGAAGAAAAGCTTTGGCAAAATTATTGCCATTCCAAACAAAGGATTTTGAGGGGATTTTCAAAGCAATGAATGGTTTGCCAGTAATAATTAGATTATTGGATCCTCCTTTGCATGAGTTTTTGCCTAAGGAAGAATCTGATATAAATCATTTGGCAAAAAAAATGAATATTAAACCTTCAAAAATAAAAGAAACTATTGAATCTCTTTCAGAGTTCAACCCAATGCTTGGGCATAGAGGTTGCAGGTTAGGAATTACTTATCCTGAAATTACAGAAATGCAGGTTACTGCAATTTTCAATGCTGCAATGAATATGCAAAAGAAAAAAGTAAAAGTTTTCCCTGAAATAGAAGTTCCTCTTGTTGGAAATGTGAAAGAATTCTTGGCGCAAAAAGAAGTGATTGAAAAAGTTGCTAAAGATTTGAAAGTTAAGGGAAAAGTAAAGTACAAAATTGGAACAATGATTGAGGTTCCAAGAGCTTGCGTAACAGCAGCTGAAATAGCTAAAGAGGTTGATTTCCTTTCATTCGGAACAAATGATTTAACTCAAATGACTCTTGGTTTTTCAAGGGATGATGCAGGAAAATTCATCGCGGCATATTTGGAAAAAGGAATTCTTGCAATTGATCCTTTCCAAAGCATTGACCAGGAAGGAGTCGGAAAATTAATGATTCAATGTGTACAAGCTGCAAGGAAAGTTAATCCAAAAATAAATATTGGGATTTGCGGAGAACATGGAGGAGACCCAAGTTCTGTTGAATTCTGCCACAAAATCGGCCTGAACAATGTTTCCTGCTCTCCTTACAGGGTTCCAATAGCAAGGTTAGCAGCAGCACAGGCTGTTTTGAAAGAAAAGAAAAAATAATGGAAGCTAATCACTTCCGCTATTATCTTTTTTTATTGGAAGTGCCTTACTTCCACTACTATTTTTTTATCGGAAGTCTTGTACTTTCGGTACTTTTTTGTTTTTAAAATTCTTATTTTTAAAATAGTTTTATTTTAACCAAAAAATCCGCCAAAGAAATTTATTACTCCTGAAGCAGCGCCTAATATTGTTGTTGTTACTCCAACAGAAGCGGATTTTACATGCCCATTTAATGTTTTGGCTTCGGTTTTTATTTCACCGGAATTCATTGCATTAATAAATTCATCAAATGGATTTGAAGAAAAGACAATTTTGTCAACTGTACTTTCTTTCATAAAAATTTCAATATCAGCATTGCTTCTTGCGTCTTTGAAAAGCTGAACCAATCTTCCGTTTTCTGTTTTTGCCCAATAATCTTTTGTTGAACCATTATCAAACTCAACATAAATGTTCATTTGATTATCCCCAAATAATTCAAATAATTGTTCGGGAACATTTCCGAGATTTTCATTAATCTCTTGGATTATTTCTTCGTTTAATTTATCATTAACAAAATAAGAATCGATTGCTTCTTGATTTTGGGTTAATAATACAAATCCGTTAGTGCTTGCATTTCCTGCAGGCATGAACAAAACAACTGATAATGCAAGGACAAGAATTATTGCAATTAAAATATTCGAAATTGATTTCATAAAATAATTATTCATTTGTACTTAATAAAAACAACCAATTATGTAGCAAATAGGTTAGGTTGTGTGATTGTATTGTTCTGCTATTTTTTGGTTCAGGAGTTTAAGAAAAATGTCCTTGTTTTTCTTTTCGAGTTTCACGCCTGCGGCTATCCCGTGCCCCCCTCCTTCGTTTCCTTCTCCTAATTCATTACAAATTTCTCTGAAAGCAAGACCTAAATTCAAACCTCTTTGAAGGAGTTCTTTGGTTGCTCTGCCGCTTAGTTTCAGCGAAGCATCGTCATTCTGGGCTATTGCAATTATTGGCTTGTTGTTCTCAATAGTTCCGGAACCGTAAAGCATACCAGCTACAATTCCAACTATTGAATCCTTAATTTCAGAACCCGAATCAAAAAAATAAAAATTTTCCTCTTCTAAAACACCGTTTGCAATAACAAATTCTATTCCCTGCCTTAATTGACGTCTGTGTTCCTGCATTAGAGACATTGCTGTCATTAAGAATTCACCTCTGTCCCCCAAACAAACTTCTATTCCTATTTCTGCCTGTCCATGGCGGCCGCAGTTGTGTACTAAAACTCCATTAGCAAAATAATTATGAGTATTTTCAATAGTCAAATCATATACAAATTTAGGGCGAGTATACTGTTTTCTGACTTCTTTCACTGTATCCCAATATAAATCAGATTCTGTAAATTCTTTCAACTCTTGAATCAATTTCTTTGCCTCAATCAATTGAGATTCAAGACGCAAAAAGCATTTTTCTAATTTTAATTTTGCGTTTTTCTTAGGTTTTTTTCCAGAAATTATTTTTCTAAGCCATACTCTAGATAAAATATCTAAACAGAATTTTGTTTTACTTATTTTGAATGTCTTTAATGATTTTTTAATATTACTATCTATTAAAACATTTTCACAGGCATCTATCTTATTTTCATAATAAGAAACATATTTAGAAATATTATTTTTTGTAGGAGTAACTTTATTTTTATACAAAGAAAAATTAGCTGCCCATTTTCTTGAAATTCCCAATAATTCTCCTAATTTAATCAGTTTTTTATTTACAGGTATTTTTTCTACATTGGATTGCTGATCGGAAATACTGTTTATGACTGTTTTTAGTTTTTCTGATCTATCTGAATCAGAAAAATCTATATTTTTAGAATAGTTGATTAAATCTTCTTTCCCTGTTATAAATAAACGATGTTTATTTTTGCCACAATCATTACAAATCGCAAAGCTTGTATGCGAGACTATTCCAAATTTTTGTAACAAATAACTGGTTTGATCTATTAAAATTTTTGAATGACTGGACAACTCTAAATTATTTGCATTAACCGTGCCATCACTAGAAAATACCCCCCTTACAATACCCTTTGTAAATCCTTTATCAAGTTTTAATAATTTATAATTAAAACTTACTGAAGTTGTTTTTCTTTTTTTAATTCCGACTCTTTTTAAGAATTCTTCAAATGTCTTAGAACTCCATTGAACGTTAAAAAAAGTCGGTTTATTACTAACATAAAATTTATCCAACCCAAACTGCGTTGATATAATTTCTTTTAATATTTCAAAAGATTTTATGTCCTGAGGTTTCCTTGAAAAAACTATATCAAGCCCGTTTTTTATAGAACCGTCTCCTGCCACATACCCTATCAAAAACCCTAGATTTTCATCAAATTTTGGTTTTTTTATGCCCACAATTGTTTTTGGCAATCTCCACTTAGACCCTATTTTCACCAATTCTTCCTCTTTAAAAAAGTCAGCAAAAGTGATTTGCTGTTTAGTCCAAGGGATTTTCTTGGAAGTAGCAATATAATCACCAACTTTGATTTTTCTCGAAGGAATCCAAATTGGTTCAGAATCCAATAAACTCATTAACTCATGATTTTCAGTCAAGGAAATTTTTTTACCTGTTTGAGTAGTTATTTCTAAAACATCAACAATTTTGGGAAGTCGAACTTTATGTGAAGAAACTATTTTTTGTTTAGATATTTTTTGTTTATGTGAAGAAAATACCTTGCCTCTCTTAATTTGCTCTATTTCTTTAGGCGCACCATTCAGATACACTTTCGTGCCTGGAACCAAACAGGCATTTAGAAGTGTCGAGAATTCTTTTACATCACTTAAAGGGCTTTTTCTGTTTTCATTAGGAAACGTATAAACATCCCCTATTAGTTCTTTGATTTTCCATTCTGGAACATTAAATTTGTATAAATGTAAAATCAAAGCAGTTGAAAGTTTCTTTCTTTCTTCTAAACTTAAATCAATGTAAGTCCGCCATGTTTCACCGCGCTTCAGATCAATTCCTGTTTCGCGCAAAAATCGCACGCAGTTTTCTTCGTTTGCGGTTAGTTCAGGAAGCATTGGAGAGGAACTGAACATTAAAAAAGAAGTAAGAGGCCTTGTGACTCTTCCGTATAATTTCAAATCCTTTTCAACAACAATCAAATTTTTTTCGATTCCTTCTTTTAGAATTTCTGCATTCATTCCAACTAATGAACCTTGAAAATCCTGCATATCCCCTATTGCACCAACAATTGCTAAAGGAATTAAATCAGAATTTTTTTCGTTGAGTGTTTTTGCAAATAAATAAGCAATTCCGGAAGCACTTATTTCGTTTCCTCCGTTTATTCCGTGATTGAAAGGGGAAAAGTGATTTGGGTGGTCTGTTTTTGTTTTTTCATGATGATCAAAAACGAATAAATTATCCCCAAATTCTTCAATTAAATAATCTAATTGTGCAGAGCCAAAATCAACAAACACATAATTTTCTCCTAATCCTTTGATTTCTTCGGTTGTTTCTTTGTATAATTGCTTAACCCATTTTTTGGTTACTTTTTTCCCTTCTCTTTCCAGAGCTTTAACCATTATTGCACCAGAGCTACACCCATCAGCATCATAATGATGAATTACAACAAAATCATCCTTTTCTCTTACAGTAGATGCAATATTCTGCATTTTTTCTTTCCAATCCATGAATTATTACTCCTAAGGAGTGTTTTTAAGTGGTTTTAAACCAGGTTGCCGGTGCGGATATGAATAAGCATTTGGCGGACATCGGTACGATTAATAACCATTTTCAAGTAGTGTATTTTTATGGGCATTCTGGATTTTCTGAAACAAAAAGCAAAGTCTGTTTCTTTGGAGGAAGCAAAGAAAATAGCAGTGAATGAATTTGATGCTGAAAAAAAAGAGCTTGTTGATTTTTCCTCTAAAAAATTTTCTGAAATAAAGCACCTTTCAATTAGATTAACCAAAAGCGCTTCTCTATTGGAAAACCATAAAATAGATTTGGATGAAGGGAACAAAAGATACAGACAGATTGTTGTTACTTCCCAGAAAAATCTTGTAAGGCAATTAAAAGGAATTTCTAACAAAATTGTTCCGCCAACTGATTTTGAAGCAAAAACCCTCAGAGAATATGTTTCAAAATCTAATTTGGTTATTACTAATGATTTGATGCCTTACTGGAAAAATATTGCTTTAGCTAAATTAATGCTTAAAGATGAAGTGAATTCAATCGGGGATGATTTGAAAGAACTTTTGGAAACTTTAGAAGGTCTCCGTAATAGAGCGTTTTCTGAAAAACTGGCAAACCTTGAAAAAATTAGCGAACTGCTTAAGAAGATTGAGAGTAATAAAAAACTTTTAGATGAATTGGATTTGAAAATTTCTGATTCAAAAAATAAGGGAAAGGAAAAAGAAAAAAGTGTTACAAAAATTGAGGATAAAATTTCTGGCAAAAAAAATTCAGAAGGAATTGAATCATTTAATGAATTCACGAATAAAAAGGAAGTTTTTGAAAAACAAAAAATTGAACTTATTGCTGGTTTTAATGCTGAATTGGCACCTGTTGAAAAAATACTTAAAAGACTTCAGTCTGTTGCGGAATCAACTAAATTGCTTGACCTGAAAGAAAAGGAGCTTCTTGGTTTTCTTTTGGAAACACCGGCTTCAGCAGTGGCTTTGGATCCTAAAGGAACAGTGTTCAGAAGTGTTATTGTAAAAGCAGAGAAGCTTGTTAAAGAAGGAACAATTCCACTTAAAAATAAAGAAAAGGAAAAGAAAGCTGAGGCTTTGTCAAATCTTATTGAAAAGGATTTTTTTTCGGAATATTTTTGGAAACTTAACAATATACAGTCTGATATTAATATGATTGAAAAGAAAATCGCAAGCTTAGATATTTCATCAGAATTAAGGGTTTTGGAATCGGATTTGGAAACTGAAGGCAGGGAACTTTCCCAATTAAACTGGTCTTTGAATAGATTAGAATCCGAAAAGTCTTTGGCAAATGATGAAATTTCTGAATTAAATAAAAAAATTTCAAATATTTTTAACACAGTTTTTGATAAAAAATATGAAATTAAAAATTAATTGTAAGGTCAACAAACTGACTGATGGTTTTTGTTATATCTTCCTTCTGCTTTGCATCAGAGGATAAGAGCAATACTGAGGCTTTGCTTGCATTTGCTTTTCCCACCAAAGTATGAATAAATTTTTCAATAGATGATTTATCATTATAAATAAGCAGTGTTGAAATAGAATCTAACACCAATACAGTTTTTGGTTTTTCATCCAGCTTCTTTACAACCAAAAGCATAGCCTCAGTTAATTCTGTGGGGGCCTCCAAATAAACTACATTAGACGCAGGGTTTGGCTCAAGGTCTCTTTCTATAGAAATCATGTCTATGAAAAAAATATTTTTTGAATCAAGTTTTTCTTTATTTAAATCCTGTACAATTTTAGCGTAACCTGAATTTAAGGATAAAAAAACAACTTGAATGTCTGACTTTGAGTATTTTTGTATTACTCCATTCCTTATACCAGAATATTCTTTTGGCTCTACTAATGCAAGAATAGTGAATGGTTCTTTTATTTCGTTCAAAGAATGAACTACTCTTGTACTTAACTGGTTTTGTTTATTTAACAGTTTTTCCAGTTTTTCTTCACTCCAGTTTTCATTTGGCATTATTTACACCTCGTCAAACAACTCTGATTTTGCAAGTACTTTTATTCCCTCAGAGGTTATTTTAACTGGTTTTAGTTTTTCCGCTATTTCGGTGTTTCTCATTTTTAAAACTGCAATGCTTCTTACAAAGCGATTCTTCATTTTCGTGTGATAAATAAGAATTACCCCGTCCGCAACATACTCTTCCAAACCGTATAATGAAGATACTTTGTCAAGGCTTATTTCGTTTGTGATTATTGTTGTTGTTCCTATTGCTTTCAGCATTTTTCCAAGAGAAACAATTCTTTTTCTTGCATCAAGTTCACGATCAAAGAATAATCTAAAAATAACTCCAGGATCAATAACAACTCTTTTTGCATTAATTGCTTTTACGTTATCCTCTACCGCTGCTTTTAATCTTTCAAAATCATAAAGTTCAATTGTAATTATTAATAACTTTCCAGCATCAACAAGTTTCTTCATATCCCATCCAAATTCTCGAGCCCCGTCATAAATAGTTTGTTCTGTTTCCTCTAATGAAACATAAACCGCATTTTCATTGTATTTTGTTACCCCTTCATAAATAAACTGCCAGCACAGAACGGTTTTTCCTGAACCAGGATCTCCGCTCAGAACAACTAAATTACCTCGGGGAATTCCACCGTTCATCATTTCATCAAGACCTTCGACTCCTGATTTTACTCTTTCAACATTAAATTTAGTAATGGTTTTTTCTGGCATTAAAATTCACTTAAAAAATAAGTCAAAACGCTATTATTAAGACTATCCTCTACACCTAAACTATTTTATATTCATTAAAATATAGTATTTGCTTGTATGGTTGAAAACAAACAAAGATTGATTGATGCTACAAAGCGGCTTATTAGTACTGGGACCTCGGAAGAGGAAGCAGTAAAAAGCATGACCGATATAGGCGTAAGCAAAGAAGAGGCTAATTCTATTGTAACTCAGGCAAAAGATACTTCAGAACAGTTAGATAACAAAATCACTGGAGATCAGAAAAAATTTGAAGAAACACCGCCTCAAAACAGCGGATTTTGGGATTCAAGCGAACCATTGATTAAGAAAAAAAATAAACCTGCTGTGGAAGATGTTGCAAGCGATTCAGGAGAGGATTTTTGGACTTCTGGGTCAAGTTTTTTCAACAAAACAAACAAGGAAAAACCGCATAAAAAAGAAGGGTTTTCTTTATTAGGGAAAAGCGATGAGCCTGATTTTGAAGCAGCTGAAGCAGCATTAAAACACAAAAAACCGGGGCATTATAATTATAAAAAAACAGAGTTCAGGCAAACCATTCCTGTATTGGTTAGTGATTTTGACAAGCTAATTGACAGAGGCGGATTAAAAAGAGGGGACACAACCCTGGTTTCAGGCGGGGCAGGAACTGGAAAAACAACTTTTGGAATGCAGTTCCTTTATGAAGGCGCCAAAAAAAGAAAAGAAAAAGGAGTTTACTTAACTTTGGAAGAAACCTCTGAAAAAATTAAAGAAAATATGAAAGAAAATTTTGGATGGGACCTTGATTCACTTGAAAAAGAAGGATTGCTTGCAATAATAAAAATCGACCCTTTAACTATTGCAAGGGCTGTTGAAGCAACCTTAACAAAAGAAAGAGGCGGTCTTTACATTGAGTTTGAACAGTTTGATTTGCCTTTTCAGTTTGATTTACCTTTCAAACCTGACAGGGTTGTAGTTGATTCGTTATCAGCGTTATCAATTGCTTTTGTTGACAACCATCAGGGGTATAGACAATATTTGAGGCATTTGTTTGAAACACTTGAAAGTTATGGTTCTGTAAACTTGGTTTTTGGTGAAACTGAACAATCACCGAATGTTTATTCAAGATTAGGTATTGAGGAATTCCTTGCTGATGCAGTTGTTGTTTTTTATAACATCAAAATCCATAATAACAGAGAAAATGCTTTGGAAATTTTAAAACTAAGAAGTAGTGCACACGCAAAAAAACTCGTGCCCTACAAAATCACTTCAAGAGGATTTGAAATTTACATTGACCAGGAAATATTCAGAGAAGATTAATTTTTTTGGAAAAAAAATAGTTTCAGATGTTTTCCATCTGGTTTGAAAGCTGTCTTACCTTGCTTATTCTGGTTTTAACATTCTCAAGTTTCTTTCTCATTCTTCCTCTTTTAAGAGTTAAAGAATTTTCAACAGAGCTAAGTTTTCTAAGCTGATCTTTCAATTGAACTTCCTTATTCTGGGTAGAAGTAATATCCCCAACAACATCATCCAAAACACCCTCTACTTCGGCTTTGGCTTCCCTAAGCTGATTTAATTCTTTAGCAATGTCCTTTAATGCTTCTCTTAAAACAGAATGATGATCGTCATATCTTTCTGAAGCTTTTTCTTTTGTTTTTTGCACCGGTTTTTTAGCCACAGTTCTTTTTGTGGTTTTCCTTTTAACAGGCACTTTTTTCTTAATTGTTTTTTTCTTTTTAGGCATTAGATCCAACTCAAATTTGTTCTAAAATATAAACTCTTTTTCCTTTTTAAACGTTTCTTTTACGCTTTCAGCAATTTCTCCAACCTTGTCTTTCCTTTTGCATAGGATTCCTTACTTATTATACCGGAATCATAAGCTTCATTCAATGCATCAAGTTTTTTTTCAAACGAATTCATCTGAACTGCATGCTTCAAACGATTTGATTCCTGATTAATCCTGTTCTTTCCTTTTATAAACGTGTGTTTTGAGATAATTCCTTTCTTATACGCTTTTGTTAAAACCCCTGTTTTGTTATCAAGATTCTGCTCAAATTTTTTAGTAACAACATTGGCAGGGTTTATTTTGCTGATATCAGTTTTATAAAAATCATTCATCATATTTTCCAAATCAATTTGTTTTTTGTAAATAGCAAGTTTTTCTTTAATGGTTGTTTTATCATTTTTTGTTTTTTTCTCACTCATCTTTTTTGAGAGTTTTTTTTCCAAAGAACCAATTTTTTTCTCAAGCTTGCTTATCTGGTTCACTAAACCTTTATCAACAGGCTTTTCTTTTTTCTTTTCAATTTTTTCTGAAAGATTTTTTACTTTTGTCTGCAAACTTGAAAGATTTTCTATTTTGGTTATTTTTTCATTCAATGCTTTTAATGCATTTTGGATTTCTTTACTGGCATGAGAATCTTCTTTATTCGGTTTTTTTTTCTGTGTTGAATCTATCTTTTTCTCCAAGCGAGAAATTTCATTAATCAGAGTTTTGTCAATTACTTTTTCCGGTTTTTTCTCAATTTTTTGGGAAATTTCCTTAACCTGTTCCTGAAGATTTTTTAATTCATCAATTTTGCTTATTTTACCTTTCAGTTCATTGAGGGATTTTGTAACTTCTCTTGTGTTCTGCATTTCCTGAAGCCTTTGTTTAAGGCCTTCCATTTCTCGGGTTACTATTTTGTTCTGTTCATTCTGAAGATTTGAACCTATTTTGGAAAGGGAAGGAGCAGAAAATTCCTGCTTAATCTGCATAGGCTGCATTCTCATAGAACTCTGATACGGAAACCCCATTTCTCCGAGTTCAAACTCTGTTAAAGTATTAACCCTGTCAACAAACATACCTAAATCCTTAATTGATTCATTTTGAGAATCTCCTTCAAGAGCCGTGAAAAATGCATCAATTTCCGCTGCTTTTATTTTCCCTATTAACGAATGGATGAATTTTGTTACTGTTGTTTCTTTTTCATAAATCAAAAGTGTTGAAAGCGAATCGAAAAGTATAGCGTCTGCATTTTGTGTATTAAGCGCTTGGGTTATTCCTAAACTTAATTCTATCAGTGAACTCGGACTGCTTACAAAAAGAGTGTTATCTTCTTTAGTGGTTGTTTTATCAGAGGTGAGTGTTACCGCATCAATAAAAAAGAATTTTTCAGGGTCTAAATTTAAATTTGCCATGTGCCGCATTAAACTTTTGTAAACTTCATTCAGATTCACATAAATAATTTTTTTGTATGAAACCCCTACCTTTGTTAGCAAAGTTGACATGCCTTGGCTGTATTCTTTATTAGGAATTATAAGAATTGTTATTTCTGAGCGTTTATATTTTTTTGTTTCTTTTTCATGAGCTATTTCTTTTACTGCGGTTTCTATATTTTCTCCTTTTTCCACTTTTTTTTCTAGGATATCAAGACTGCTGGAAAATGAAAATCCAGTAAGATTTTTTGACTGCTCTGTCTTTTTTTCAAGTTTTTTTATTTCAGAATCAAGCAAAACATCGTTTTTCTTTTCAGAAGGTTTTGAAAAAGTTTCATTCTTCACCTCTGCTTTAATAGGAACGGCTTCCCCTTGCTTTTCTGGAATTTTTTTTCCAAGAGGCGATTTCACTATGATTTCCTTTACTTTTGCTTTTCCGCCTTTTTTTAGTTTTGGTATAAATGTTTTATCTTTTTTTGAAATTTTTGATACAGTTTCTTTTTTTTGCAAAAACCCTGAAAATAAACCTTTTTTCTCTGGTTTTTGCTCTTTTTCGAGTTCTTTTGTCTGTTCTTCAACCTGTTTAAATAAATTCTCAGTTTCAGGAAAATCTTTCTTTAAAGGAATTTCGATTTTCCGCTTTGGAATTTCTTGTTTTTCGGCACTGATTGTTTTCAAAATATCCTGTTTAGATTCTACTTTTAAATCAGCTGATTTTGGTTTTCCAATAACAAGATTTTTTTTCTGAGGAAGTGCTTTTGACACTGGTTTTGGTGCAGGTTTTTGCACTGAGTTGAATTCCGGTTTTGAAACTGATTTCGGAATTAATTTAACTGATTTTGCCTCAGCAATAAGTGCAAGAGCCTCTGCTTTAGTTGCCCCGAATTCTCCTAAAGATTCTACTATCTCTTTTTCCGAGGTCTTACTTTCAAGCAGCTTTTTTGTAGCAACCAAAATAGCTTGTTTTCTTTTTATATCCATATTCAAAACCAATTACTTTTTCTTATTTAAAATACTTTATTTTTCCTGCTGGATTTTGTTTTCCATCTGCCTTATTTTTTCATCAAGTTCTATTACTTTTGACTTGTAAGTAGCCATATTATTCTTATAGCTTGTTGCCGGCATCACTGCTTTTTCAAAATATTCTCTCTGCAAATCCTTTATGAGTTCTGTTGTTTTTGCTTTTTCATTTTTAAGGCTTAATAATTGAACCGAATAATTTATTTTTGTGTAAAATAATTTCACAATAACCCCCGAAACAAGAATAATCACCAATACGATTAACCCGTAATTTTTCAGCAGACAGGTTGCAGAGCAGGTTACTATTAACTCTATTTTGTGTTCTGATTCATTCCCTGCATTATCTTTCAGATAAATTTTGTAAAGCTGGTTTCCTGTTTTTTTTGGTTCATACGCCAGGATAAGTTCCCCATTGGAATTTATTTCAAACGGAATTCTTTCCTCGCCAACTCTTAATTCGGCAATTTCAATATTTGCCTGCGTAAGGTTTGCTCCATTGGAATAAGTTGCTTTAACTTTTATTGGTATTTTGTCACTTTGTTCATATGTTTGGTTTACAGGCTCTAGTATTTGAAAACTAAATATTGCGGGAAGAATTTCAATTTCTAAAAGCCGTTCCCCGCCATAGAGTTTGTCATTTTCTTCTTTTTGCGCAACAACAATTAAACTCCATTTTTCTTCAGGGGCATTAAAAGGAATGCCGTAATTCAAATCATAAATTCCGTTGCCCTCTGGTTTGAGGTCTATTTTTTCCCCAAATACATCATACATTACTATTTGCGCACCATCCACTATTTTCCCTGAATCTGCAATTTCAACACTTAAAAGGATTGTTTCTCCACGTTTGAATGCCACTCCTGCAGGACTCAAAAAGGTTATTCTGTAAAAAGCCGATTCTGGAATTGGTTTTACGATTACAATTATTTCTGTTTCATTTTCTGGAGTAAAAAGTTTTATTCGCCAGTTTCCACTAGGATCTAAAAAACTTATTTTATATTTAAAATCGAATTTTCCGTCACTAAAACAGTTTACAGATTCATCGAAAATTTTTTTGTTGCCAAGCTCGGCACTTAACATATGCACCTTTCCAAGATCACAAGAACCGGAAAGAATTATTTCGCTTCCTTTTTCATAATTGGTCTGACTGGATTTCAGGGTTAATGCTCCGGAAAACCCCGCCAAAAATAAAAATGCTATTATAACCGCGATTTTTTTCATTTTTTTTCACTTCTTTCTTTCTTAATAGCTTGTAGGTCCTGCTCATATTTAAGCATTAATTCATCATATTTTGTCCTGGATAGAGCCCCTAATTTGAAATAACGCTCCTGTATATTTATTATATTCGCAGTAATTTCTTTTTCCTTGCTCTTTGAAAATTCCACTTTCTTATCAGCTCTATAGTTACGGATTACTGAAATTAATCCTATAATTATTGTTAAACCAACAGCTAAAATTATTATCCAGTACTGGGAAAAATAATAGTTTAAAGAATAACCAGAAACACTTGCATTAAAAATACCTGAACCGCTGTTTCCGAAACTATCCTGTACATTTACTGAAACATTAATTTCTTTTTCATTTTCAACAGTATATTTTGCAATAAAAGAACCGTTGCTTTTTTCTGTTTCAACTTGGATTCCGTTGATTACAAGAATAGGATTAAGTGTTTCTATCTGTACTCCGTTTTCCAGTGTTACATTGAATTCAAAATCTATTTGTTCACCTACTGAAAAAACTTTCTTGACTGGTTGTATAACGTTTACAAAAAGAGCCTCTTTTTTTATTTTAGATTCAAGAACTTTTCTGCCAATTAAACCACTTACCTGTGCAAGCATAACAACCTGCAATGATTCCCCTCTAAAATCAGCAGGAATAACGTACTTCAGATTGTAAGACCCGTTGCCTTCAGAAACCAATTCTGTTTCATTCCCACCAATAATTGCTTTTACCACCGCATCATCAATTAAGGCCCCTTCTTCCCTTACCTCAACAGAAAGATTAATCTCTTCACCTCGGGAATATTGCGTATTCACCCCTTTTACGACTTCTATTTCAACAGGTAGCAATGCCTCCGGATTCAAAAATCTTACGTTTTTTTCTGCACGGGCAATATTTCCGAAATCATCTTTGG
>JANLGZ010000009.1 GCA_024653905.1 archaeon | reverse complement strand
ATTACTTGGATTTGATGCATCCACAACATATAATCCTACTCCCCCAGAAGATGCATCTCCTATTACATACACATAATCCCCTAATGCAAACACCGCACTAACAGACTGAAAACTCAGCTTATCCATCTGCTGCAGATTGTTAGGATTTGAAACATTATAAGCCACTAACTCATCCGTGCCTGATGTTTCAACAGCATACACATAATTGCCAACACCCCACAAATCAGCAACAGTTCCCGGATCGACACTGTCAAGGAAAATCGGCAGTCTTGGATTTGAAACATCGTAACTTTCCAAATCATCAGAATCATCAATGAATGCATAATCTCCATTAACCCAAACTGAATCCGCACGTGTAGTGGCAACCCTGCCATTCCAGCTCATGGAACCTGAACGATCCAAAACCACCATTAAATCAATGGGTTTTCTGACAGCCTCAGGAACACTTATAGTCAAATCAATTGTGACATTTTCATCACAGGATACAACAGAATCAGGAGTTACACTCACATTAAAAGTAACGTTCACATCATCATCCGCAAAAAAAGCATCTGTAAAAAAAACACCTTTTTTTTCCTTTGAAGGAATCCAATTAATTGTTTTTTCTTCAGGTTCTGAGAACTCAATATAAGAAACATTACAATCTCCTGGAGGTTGTCTTCTCAAAAAAAATTTCTTTCCGGAAACAAAATCTTCAGCTGCTGAACCCCCATCAGTTCCGACAAGTTTATTCGCATCAGGAAAGCAGGAAGAAAAGTCCTGCTGTAATGCACATTGGGTTTCCTCAATAGTATAAAAATTAATCATAACATTAGCATCAAAACCTGAAGGAAGCTTTGACAATAACGCCTGCCTTATGGTTGAAGCTGCCTCGCTCGGAGAAGTTGTATCCAATGTCTGAATTATAAAACCAGTATTTTCCAGAACAAATAACGTATCATCTACAATGCTACTGGATTGGGAACTGCTTAAACTCTGAGAAGTTTCAAGGCTTGTGAAAAGGAATAATGCAGAGGTAAGAATAATTATTGCTATTGCCGCATCAAGTGAAAATGCGAATCCTTTAGTCGAGCTTGTACACATTGAGTTCTGCAACACCAACCTCTCCTTTATATTCAACTATTCTTTGAACGATTATTTGATTTGCATTACTTCCCGGAACAAGCCCCGCATTAGCATCATCAACTCCTGTGAATTGAAAATAAAAGTCATATTGCTCCAGCCCCATCGTAGCACGAAGAGTATCATATGAGCTTGAAAAATTTTGAAAAGCGCTCAGTTTTGACTCTGAAAGAGCTCTGTCGGTTTCAGCCAAGCCAACAGAATTCAAATCATTAATTGTTAATTCTTCCCAGTTTTCAGGAGAACCTTTACTTTTTACTAAAAAATCTATTGTTGTTTCTGCTTTGAGCTTCATTAATTTAAGAGAATCTGCATCTATTCTTTCAGCGTACTTTTCTTCAAACTCAACAGTAATAAATGCCCAAGCCAAAGCAAATAGCAGAAATGCTATTGCAAAGTCAATTATGACTGCCTGACCTTTAGAAGTTTTCAACGCTAATAACCCCTTCATTCTTTTTTATCATTACCTGTCCTTTTAACAGGTTAGATGTTATTTCAACACCATGGAGATTGCAGTAAATGTTTGTGAATTGTATAAAACTACCATTTATTGATGCATCAGAATCAATTGTTAATTCGATTTGAGAGTTCCCTGATGCTGATTGAACAAGATTTATTGCAGAAGATAATTTAGCACAGTCTCTTTCCTCAATCCCTGTATTTTCCAGAAACGAAATTCTTTGGTTCAGAAAATTAAGCTGGAAAAAAATCAGGATTAATGTCAAAAGAAGGATTGTGATTGCCCCTAATACCTCTAAAGAAACCTGTGCCTTAGACAACCTCACTCACCATCACATTTCCATCAACAAAAGTGGCACTGAATTTTCTCTTTCCTGCCGAAGTAACAAATGTGGCGGGTGTCAAATTAGATTTTGAATACGCAAGAATATCATTCAAACCCGAACCAACATTAATTTTCAGAAAAACTGTTTTATTGCGGATTTGAAAAACCTGAATGTTGTCAGGAATATTAACTTCAAAAAAAACAGTGCTACCATTTCCAAGAGATGCAACCCAATCCGCATTAGCGACTATTTCTGAAACTGCGGCATCAGCTTTTGCAAAACTTGAGTTTTCATTAAAAAAGAACAATGCAACGGAAAAAAGAATGCCTGCAATCAGCAAAACAAAACCGGTTATAACTAAGTATTCTATTGCAACTTGTCCTTTAGAAAATGATTTTGATTGTTTATTTTTGAGCATAATAAAATCAATAATAACAACACGTATTGGATATAAAAATTTAGCGAAAACATGCCCAAAATCACTAAAAAACGTCTTTTTTGGGTTTTTTTTGGTTTTAGAAAGATTTTTAGGGGTTTTCAAGTAAATTATGTATTAGTTATGGCTTTTAGTTCCACCACAGAAACGGGTTTGAAGAAGACTTCCAAAGAAAAAATGATTTTGAGAAATATTAGTGCGCTGGAACAAAGTCTTGCGGAAGAAACCAGCGACGAAAGGAAAACAGAACTGGAAAACCAATTAAGCTCTTTGAAAGATCACTTACAGGAGCCTTCAGCACAAACTGTTCTTGAGGTTAATATTTCTAATTCAAATAAAGAAGAAAAGCTGAGCAGAATATACCGAATACTTTTAGAAAAACACGCAAAATTAATAAACGAACAAGAAACCAAAACAGTCGGAGAAATAAAAGCACTAATTAACAAAGACGACTTAAGCATACACTCAATAGTGAACAGTTTTACTCCTGAAAATTACAATTTTGAAAACCACTTTTTCCAAGCCGCAGAAAAAGCCTACAATTATGTGGTTAATGAAATAGATTTTGTTGATGTGGAAATCAGTATTTCGTTCTGGCTGACTCCAAAAGAAATTATTTCAGAAAAAATAGGAGACGATGAAGATCAGGCGGTTTTGTTATGCTCATTCCTTTATTCATTAGGGGATGAGAAGGCTGAAGTTGTGATAGCTGAACTTGAAAATGGAGAAGCACATGCATTTGTAATATCTGAATTCAACAACAAATTTTTACTTTTAGATCCAACCCAAAAAAAAGATTTCAGAGAATTTTATGGAGAGAAAAAAGAAGTACTGGAAAATTACACTTACAATGAAAGCAGAATAAAAAGATTCATGTACAAGTTTAATCACTCAACTTATGAGCAATTTGTTACTGAAGAGGAGTAACTACTTTTATTGATGGGCGTTCTAAAGTTTCTGTCTCTTAACTGCAGGAACACCATATTTTTTCAAAAAAACCTTTAACCCCTGCTCCGTTAGAAGAATATTTTTTGTTCCCAAATGACCAATTACAGAATTCGAATTAGCAGTACCATAAACAAGAGCATCATCAATTCCTTTCCCTTTAATCATAGCCGCAGTAAAACCTGAACCAAAAGCATCCCCTGCACCCGTAACATCTAATGGACTGATATTAAAAGTTTTAACAGAATAACTAAAAGCGCCATTTGCAGCATAGGCGCCGTGTTTTCCATCAGTAATAACAACAGTTTCAGCAAGCTCCAAAAGTTTCTTTAAATTTCTGTGAATATCCGCAGAACCTGTAAGCTTCAGAGCTTCTTCTTTATTCACAATTAAAATATCAACCAAACCAACAATTTGCTTTAATTTTTTAAAACCTAAAGAAAGTTCTTTCTGCCCTGGATTCCAGGCAATTTTAACTTTCTTTTTTTTTGCACGAAGAATAATATTTTTCAGTAATGCAGGAGCTGAATGTAAAGAAGTAATGTAAAACCATTTAGCATTAAGCTTGGCAAAATTCAGTTTGGCCTCCCCTAATGAAGCCGTGGCTTTACTATAGCATAAAACAACCCTGTCTTTTCCAAAACCAGTAAGAATAACAGAATAACTTGTGTTCTTGCCTAACAGAGTATTAACAAAACTGGTGCTGACTTTTTCTTTTTTTAGAACATTCAAAACTTTAATACCACTGGCATCATCTCCAACCGCACAAAGAGCCCCTGTCTTTAAACCAAGCCTCGAAAAAGCAACAGAAGTATTAGTGGCACCTCCGCCAGTAAAATACTCCATTGCCTCAATCTCCACTTTGGTACCGGGATGAAAAACACACAAATCCTTGTTTGAAAATGTTTTCGGAATATGAACAAAAACATCAGCAGTTGCTGAACCAATTGAAACAACATCAAACATAGAAAACAAATTAGGGAAGCGGATTTTATTAATTTGCTGTTTTATCTGTGTTTAATATTAGGAGGTTTATGCACAAGCATTTCTCTTTTTGCCAGTTCAGCCTTTGCATCCATTTTAACTCTTTCAGTTCTTTGATGTTGAAGTAATTCATGAAGCGCATCAATTCGTTTACCAATTTCTTTTTTATCAGGTAAAGAGGCCATTTTATAGAGTTTATTTAACTCAGTCAATTCTGCAATTATTTCTGTTTTATCCATAAAATTCACTTCTTAACAATGGTTTTTCGTGAAATAAAAAAGGAGTAAGTGAGATAAAAGGGTTCCTGAAAAGCTGATGTCATTGCTTCAGCCACGTTGTCCTAA
Source organism: archaeon (assembly GCA_024653905.1). GTDB lineage: Archaea > Iainarchaeota > Iainarchaeia > Iainarchaeales > Iainarchaeaceae > UBA493. The sequence continues at coordinate 9,646 of JANLGZ010000009.1, read as the reverse complement.
AATTTGTGCATTATTTTGTTATTTTGAAATGATAAACCGCAATAAAGTAAAAAAATATCCCTGTTACTGAATACACAAAAACCTGAAAGGAAATATTCTCAGAAAGCAACGTGGTCGCTATCAAAAAAAGTGCAAAAACAACCAAAATTAAACCAAGCATTGATTTTGTGAAGTACATTTTGTTCAACCGTCAGGAAATATACATATTCCGTGCATGAAGCTTCGGATTAGCCCAAATATTTGGATTATCAATCATTGTTTGAATTAATTTTTGCAATAGCTGTTTTTGATATGCTTTTTTTTTCAGAGGCTGGAAGCCGAGCAATTTCCTTAGAATATACTTCTGTAACATCCGCAAGCATTTTATTTTTTGTTTCTTTCAAAGTATATGTTTTTCTGTTCCCCTCTTGGGAATTTGCCTCTAACCATTGTTTTACCTTTCCGATAACCCGCATTTCAGCTACAACTCGGCTAGCTCTTGCACCACGCCAAGGAGTTTTAATCGATTTAATCGCTAATCGCCCTTTTTTAGCTATTGTTTTCATGGTTGCTTCAGAAGGGATTATTCTTCTGACTGCGTTGATTGCCCTGCCCGCTTTCTTTGGAGGACTCATTACAACAATTAGACCTTTGCGGACAGGTCCCCTTTTCGAAGATCGCGGTCTAGACATTTTAATCAAAAGAAGAATAGGTTTACAAGTTTATAAATTTTGTTCCACTTCCAACCTAAAAAATGCCAGAGCTAAATCTGGGGCTAAAAAATTATGAGAGATAAGTGTAAGAGAATGGGCACATCAAAAATGAAGGGTAGTACTCTGAAAGCGAGTGTAGCTTTGCCCATTCTCTTTTTTTTTCAGTTTTTGTGTAACAGTTTTGTTCACCTGAATAGCCAAACGCGAAACTAGAATAAAACATTTTAGAGTTAGAAATCCAAACAAAGAAAACATAATTACTCATTAAGCGTTAGTGGGCCCTTTTATGGAAATATGCGCCTGCTGGGAATTGAACTCGAGTCCAAGCTGATTCCGACAGAACTTGTGGAGGTATCGGAACCCTCAACTTGTGGAGGTATCGGAACCCTCAACTTGTGGAGGTATCGGAACCCTCTGGGTTCTGATTTGGGAAGCTCGGATCCTACCGCTAGACTACAGCCCATACTAATTAAAACGCAAAGCCAAGAACATCAAGAAGAACAAGAAGAATTATCCCTGGAATACCACCAAAAGCAGTTATCAAAACGCTCCAGAGGTTTATTTCTATATTTACAAACGGGAAAAAATTAAGCAAAACTAATACTACTAAACCAAGAAAACTATTGATTAATAAAATAACAATTTTTTTACCTAATTTTAAAGCAAAAAAAATCGCAAGAATAACTACTACCGCAGTTAAAACAAAACCAATGATTGGATCTATTACCATTAAAGAAAAAGGATTGAAATTAATATAAGTCTAATGCCTAAAAACACTCAAACGAATTAACGTACTAATGCAATAAGGGTGGAAGATTGGCCCCCATAGACTTTACGAGACGCAAAGCCTACACGAGAGGCCCTCAATTTCGGGACAGAAATCGAGTCAACTCCTTCTACAAATTTTTTCCAGTTCAAATGAAATCCCCACCACAGAGGTGAAACCTGACGCCACATCAAGGTTTTTCCGACTTACTATCTTACGCCACTGATATTTAAAAACACATAAGTATACTAAGTATATCAACTATATTTTTTATAGTTAGTGATTTTTTTGATACAGGATAATTTTTTTAAGAAAACAAGCGATTTCGTGGCAAAGAAGCACAATATCGCAATAATCAGAATTTTATTGAACAGCACACAAGGACTTGGTTTTAATTCATTAATGAAACAGATTTTCCCAATAACTCCGAGGATTCTTTCAACCAGACTTGCAGAACTTGAAAAAGAGAAACTTATTCAAAAAAATCTTGTATTAGGAGACAAACCTAAAGTTGAATATCGCGCATTACCAAAAGCACAAGGTTTAGCCAAAGCAATTTCTGAATTGGAAAAATGGGGCAAAAAGGAACTTTAACAAACCACAACCTATAAATTACTGAATCCCCTTTGATTATCAGGAGAGGTAATTATGACAAAATTCAAGATTATTTACAACAGAAACGATTGTGTTGCTGCAGGGCCTTGTGCAGCGGTTGATTCAGATCATTTTGAAATAAATCCAAAAGATGGCAAGGCAGATTTAATAGGCGGCAAAGAAACAAGCCCAGGGATTTGGGAACTTGAAATTGAAGAAGATGACAAAGCCAATCAAGCGGTTGAAGTTTGTCCTGCCGCAGTTATATCAGTACAAAAAATCGAAGACTAAAAACAATTAGTTTTTCTAAAAGATTCTTTGATTTTAATTACGGGGTTTTCAAAGACCAAGTTAGTTTAATTAATTCAGAAACACATACTTTAGCAGCAGAGATTTAGCATCAAGATTTAGTATCAAGGGGGTTTGATAATGGAAACAGACAAACTAATTCAAATAACTTATTTGCCAAAACAAGGTGAAATGAAAAAACAGGCACTAATTAATGCAATTGAAAAAAGTCACAGCAAATTGAAGGATTTTTTGCATGGAGAGGTACTGCTGGAAGTTCATTTCAGAGAAAGCAAAAAACAAGGCATGAGGGAACAGTTTGAAGTAAATGCTAATGCTAATCTGGCAGGTATTTCACTCCACGCAAAGTTCATTGACTGGGATTCTGAAAAAGCACTAAAACACACACTAAATTCTCTTGAAAAAGAAGCACTCAAAATTAAAACCTCAAAAAGTAAGAAAAACTAAGTTCTGCATAAAAAGTGGTTTGGTTTTCCTCTGCGGGTTTAGTATTAACTAGAACGTGTTTTATTAATCAGAAATTCGGAGGAAATCATATGAGCCTAGTAACACTAACATTCGGAAACAGAGCAGCTAATGCTTCACCAAGCACATTTATTTCAACCCCAGAGGAAAGAATACTTCAAAAATTAAACCAAATTGGCGGTGCAAAAGGCGAAGCAATTATAAGAAAAGCTTGCAGGTTTTACTCCCAAGAAGATGTTTATATTGTTGCAGAAGTAACTGAAGGATTTTTATCAAATAACATGGCTGCATTTTACAATGGAAAGCAACTTGAAATTGTTGATGTCGAATCAAAATACGGTCACAACGCAAAAAAAGGAATGACTGTAGGACTTACAGTAAGAGGAATTTCTGAAGACGAACTTCAAAAAGATTCAATTTTAAATTTTGAAACGCAATAATTCCCTTACTCCGTTTAAAATTCTTATTTTGTTTAAGAAACCAAATTAATACAATTGTTTCTTATTTCATCACTAATTATTTGAGTACAAAAACTCAAATCATTTTCATTAAGAGCAAAAGCTGAATAACATAAATCTCTCTGCTCCAGTTCCTTGTCTTCACATTCCTGAATAGTATTAGTTGGTTTTGAAAAACACCCGGAAAAAACCAGTAGCAAAACTAAGACAACAAAAAGTTTCATAAATTAAATATACCCATACTTCTTAAAACACTTAAAATTCTTAAAAACACTTAACCTGTTCTTTAAATTTATTAAATTTATTTAACCAAAATAGATTATGTAGCAGTCAAGCTTTTATAGTTGGTTTGTGTTGTTATTTCAATGCCTGCAACAGTAACACAACTGCTTTTACTCCTAAGCAACTGGTTCATGCTAATAATAACAATGCTTCTAACCGTTAGAGCAATAGCCGTGGTAAAACCGTTCGTTGAACAGGTTGTTATTGCCAAGACTATGTGGTATCTTTACATGGCCTTTGGTTATTCACTTATATCAGTAACCATATTTACTTCCTGGGTAATCTGGACTTTTTCTGATATTTGGGGCCTATTAATCTTATTCATGAGCTGGTTTATTTTAGTAATAATATTTATCGGCCACAGAGCAATCAAAGAAAGCACAGTAAGAAAATCTTTCAATATCAAAGGATAACCGGCTGTTCTCGCTTATGAGTAGACAATTTGATGATGTTTCTTAATTTATCCGCAGTTTCTTCTTTCCCTTCAGAAATTTTTTTATTCTGAAGAATTAATGGGAGCAATTCATCAACAATTTCATAACTCAAACCTAATTCTTTTTCGTCTTCCTGGCCAGACCATAGCTCAGCGCTCGGAACTTTGTCCAAGAATTCGTGTCCTATGTTTAGTTGTTCTGCTACCAACCTTACTTCTTTTTTCAATAAACTCCCAATCGGGAAAAAGTCAGCAGCAGCATCGCCATATTTTGTGAAATACCCCAGATAGAATTCGCTTTTGTTTCCTGTACCCGCTACAAGGCAATTAGTGGAATTCGCGTAATTATACAACACAACCGCCCTTGCTCTTGCATTAAGATTTGCTTTTGCTATTTTGCTCTGATTCCAAGGAAGATTTTCAAAAGAAGTTAATATTGCATCAATTGGCACAATAAAATGTTTAACTTTCAATTTTTTAACGAGATTTTCCGCGTCTTTTGTGCTGGAATCTTTCGTTATTTTGGAATTTGGCATTAGAATTGCAACAACATTATTCTTACCAATACTTTTGCAAAGCAAAGCTAAAACAACTGCTGAATCTATTCCTCCGCTTAAACCCACCACCGCTTTCTTGAACCTTCGTTCTTCAAAATAATCTTTAATCTTCTGAACTAACGTTTCTTCGATTTGTTTATTTTGCATAATAATCTTCTAGAGTAAAAGTTTTTTAATACTAAAAACAAAGATTATTATGGCTAAAAACTTAGTACCTCGGAAACCACCGCATACCTCAATAACTGCGGCAGAACAAGCAATTTTAAACCGCGCCAATGAGATCCGCAGACGCAATTCCCCTGCAGGAAAAAGAGCCACAAAACTAGCTGAGGTTGAACATTATGCAATAGAATCTAGTCACTCTATTCCAAAAAAAATAGAAACACTAACAGGCTGGTTAAATGATGCCAAGGATCCTAAAATTAAAGAAGAAATTCAACGGCAAATTGTAAAGCTTAAAGGCTGAAGTATTAATTTATCATTTCAAACAAGTTTTACCAAATCTGCAATATCTAATAAATTAAAATCTGCTTTGATTCCTTCATCAGGGAAAAGCTGACCGTATTTTGCCAATGCTGTTTTCATCCCGCTTTCCTGAGCCCCTTTAATATCTCTCCCAGGATTGTCACCCACAAACAAAATTTCCTCCGGTTTACACTTTAATTGTTCCAACGCGGCATTAAACGGAAGCGCACTTGGTTTTAATTCCCCTGTATCATCTAAAGTAACAACAAAATCAAAAAAATCAGTTAGATCCATTTCTGCAAGTCTCATCCATGCTTTTAATCTTGGTGCGTCACTTACAATTCCTAATTTTAATCCTTTTTCACGCAACGCAATCAGGGTGCTCCGTGTATGAGGATAGGGTTCCAGATAACCTGCCTGCATTTTCCTGTAAGCGGCTATTCCCCTTGAAAGAATTTTATAATCTACTTTTCCTTTTACTTCTTCTAAAAATTTCTGAAAAATTTCCTGATGTTCAATTCCGTAAACTCCGTAAAGCGAGAATAATTTCTCATACGCCTTGTCTTTCTCCATTTCAAGCCCTGCATCAATCATTGCTGAAATAGCCGCCTCACAGCTGATTTTTTTCATTCTCATGAAATCTATAAGGGTATTATCCAAATCAAAGAGAACTGCTTTCATAAAAGATTTTGCCTGGAAACCTGATATAAAGCTTATATACGAGTTTGTTCCTTTTCTAAACATGGAAAAACAAGTTAAGAGCATGTTCATTCAGGCAATTTTTTTCTTCATTATAGGGGTTATTCTGGCTTCTCTTTTCATGTGGAGCATGATGCAAGGCATTACCACTCATATTTTTGGAGAAACCGCATTGGCTTTCTCGTATTATTTTATCGGATGGGTTTCAGGAATTGCGGCACTCAGTCTTTATTGGCAGGCTAAAAACCTTTTCCACTTTGCCAAAATTTCGAGGTGAAGAGATTGTTTAAATTTTTGGGGCACACATTACGAAATCGTCTTGGCAGAACCCCTCCTAAAAGAGTTTTAACTCCAGAAATTCGCAAAATACAAGGACAGATCACCGGGTTAGAAAAATTGTTGCGTGAAGGCCCAAGTATAGAAACAGAATATAGAGGAGAAGGAAATAGGCACGGATTCACTCCTGAAGCTTACGCAACGTGGGAAAACGAAATAGAGCGATTAAAAGAAAAATTAAATACAGAATACGCAAAACAAAAATGAGTCATTCTTTTTTCTTTTTTACTGGTTTTTCTTCTGGTTCTTGTTCGTTTTTATCAATACCTAAAAGGTCTTCTGCACTTTTATGGTGCGTCACGGTTTCATTAAAATCATCAATGTCTTCATCATCCAAACCAAGATTTTTGAGGATTCTATCATGCTCCTCAATAGACATCTGATCAAACTCTTCCCGCCAGATTTTCATGTCTTGCGTTTCGGGAAGAGGCTTGCCTTCTTTTTTCTTTCTAATCATAATTCATATATGGTGGGCTTAGGTTTAAAAATTTTTAACTAAACCAGAGCATATTTATTCTAAAAAACCCTATTTGTTTTCCATGGAAACAGAAGAACCAAAAAACGAGCATTTGGAAAAATTCAGGCAAGAACTCATTATTTCAGGTTACAGCCAGAGAACAATCAATATGTACACACTTTACGTCAGAAACTTACTCAAATCAACTAAAAAAAATCCAACTGAAATAGACCGATCAGATTTGGTTAGTTTCCTTGCTAAGGAAAAGGAAAGAGGGTCCTCAAATTCAACCCTTGCTTTGATTCATGCTGCTTTGAAATTCTTTTTCCATAAATACTTAAAAAACAAAATAATGGACGAAATTCCTTCACCCAAAAAAAACAAGTATCTCCCCACAACACTTACCAAAGATGAAACAAAAAAACTGATTAAAGCTACAAAAAAAGGCAGGAATCGTTTATTGGTGCAGTTTATTTACTCCGCAGGGGTTCGTGTGAGTGAAGCGGTTAATATGAAAAATGAGGAAATTAATTTCAAAGAAAGAATAGGGAAAGTAAAATCCGGAAAAGGCGCTAAAGACAGAATAATTATTCTTTCAAAAAACTGGTGCAAATTAGCAAAAAAATACGGGGAAAGAAAGAAAATCAAAAGCGAATGGTTGTTTTCCAAAAAAAATGGCAAAAAACTTTCACCAGATACTGTCCAACGAATTGTAAAAGAAGCCGCTGAAAAAGCAGGAATTGAAAAAACAGTAACCCCCCATGTTTTACGCCATAGCTTTGCAACTCATTTACTGGAAGCAGGAGAAAATATTAGAAAAATCCAGGAACTTTTAGGCCACTCAAACCTTAATACTACTCAAATTTACACTCATGTTTCAACAGAACAGCTCAAAAAAGTAAGCAGCCCACTAGACAATTTATAATTGTTAGACAACACCCAAAATTAACCAAAAAACCAGAACACTTAACCTGCAACCCCACACTTCCAGTACTTCTTTATTTAAAAAAACTAAAAAAACAAATTTTAATTATGTATATCTGCCTTTCCTTGTAAAATAGGGACCTTGGTTAAGTAGTAAAAAAACAATATTATTATGTATAATTGTTGTTTTTTGTGTTTTATGGTTGATTTCGGCACAAACTTTATATATTTGATTAGATTTATTATTTTAGAATAAATTTTTGGAGGGATTAGAATGACAGTAAGATTATCAAAATTATTTGGGATGGATATTTACACCACCGATGCAGAACATAAAGGAAAGGTTTTTGACCTAGTTATTAATCTTGAAAAGGGCAAAATCGAAACTATAACTACTGAAGCGTTAAAAGCAAGATCTAAAGTTGAGGCAAAGAAGATTATAAGTGAGAAAAGCATCCCTTATAACAAAGTCAGATCTGCTAAAGACATTATAATTGTTGGTTCAACTGCCAGACCAGAAGAACCAGCCAGCGAATCAAGTAGCAGAACTCCTCTTAGAAGACGATAAAAAAGACGTTTCAAACGATCTTTTTTTATTTTATGTCTACTAATTATACATAAGGAGTTTTTGTTTTATATTATTAGTTATTAGCGGAAGTGTGGGGTGTTGGTTTGTTAAAAGGTTATTTCGTTCAATATAAGTTCATTATTCCAGAAACTACTAAACATTCTTCTTATACCTACCAAAAACTGTTTAGGGCGTTATATGGATACACCCAAAACGTTACCAAAGCCAACGGGAAAACATACCACTACCACCGAAAAGGCATCCTGTCCGAAATCCCATATATTAGGCCCGGAAAGAATTGTGTAATAATCCCCCCAAAATCATTCAGTTCACTTGATTCTTTTTTCAAAACAGGGAAAAACCCTAGCCATTATTGGCGGGTTAAAGGGGATTGGAAAGCAGTTTTTTATTTAGATGAAAAGAATCTTGAAGAAAAACAAGTGGTTGATGCAATCAGGGAGCAGATAAAAAGGTGTTATCAAGGAGGGGCGGATATTGGGCAGATTCCAGAGCTTACTATTTTAGCAGATAAACACAAAAATAATGAACCACTTTCTAAAGATAAGATTCAATTAGCATTAAATGAAGCGGAACCAATTGTTTCAAATCCTTGGTTTAAAGAAGTTTATCAGAAAGACTCAACATTAAAACAATTTTTTGAAGCTTATCGTACTTTAAAACAATAATTTTAACGGTTTTTGACAGTTTCTTTAATTTGTTCTTTTTCTTCTTTCTCTTTCTTGCCTTCTAATTTAATCAATACATCTCGTTTTCTCCATTTCTTCTTCCCGCCAACATTATTTGTTTCAATAAGGCCAATATCCACTAAAGTTTTAATGTAAGGATAAAGGCTTCGGTCATTCTTGTAATCCATCCCAAAAAGCTCTCTTATTCTTCTGAGAATTTCATCCATTGAAATCCATTCATCAAACCCTAAAACTGCAGAAATATGAGCTGCTTGAGAATTATCATTTAATTTAATATAATCCCAGATACTATGGATTTCCTCAAATAATTCTTCTTTTTTTTCGTAAATACTATCTAACCCAGATTTTTCGGTTTTATCCTCTGTTTTGAAGATTTTTTTTAACCATCCAAATAAATTCATACTAGTAATTACGCCACTCTTCTTTTTATAATTATTGTTATTCCTACAATTACCTCTCTTCAACAAAGTAATGTGGTATTGTTATAGTAATTACCAAGGTTTTTTGGTTGATTGACGTATTTTTAAATACAATTTTTGTTTTTTACTGTTTTTGTGTGTTATTTCTATTGAAAAGTAAGTGTATTTTAGACGGCGTTTTACCTTCTTTTAACTTACTCCGCTAATTATATTCTTTTGTGAGTGTTTTTTTAGTGCCTTTTTTAACTTTATTTGTTTTGTGAGTGTGTTTTTGGGTTATTTTTTAGAACTCGAGAGTTTGTTGTTCCAAGTGAGTATATTTTTTGCTTCTTTTTTAAGAAAGAGTTTATTTGTAAGCGTACTTTACGTTAGGTTAACTAACTTGGCTGAAAACTACAGTAGTCTTATTCTTTGAGCCAAAACAAGCAATTTTAAGGGCGTTTGATTAAAAACAGAATTTGAATAGCGGGGGGAGGATTTGAACCTTCGACCTTCGGGTTATGAGCCCGACGGGC
>JANLGZ010000006.1 GCA_024653905.1 archaeon | reverse complement strand
CACATCCTTCCGCATCCTGTGTGAAGTAACCTGTATCAGGGTTCTGTGAAAGCACATATCTGAACATTTCATCAGAGTTTTTGTTGTCAGCGGTTGTACAATCGAATTTTGGATCTGCATTGCTTGAACATTCTCCAAGTTCCTTATTGGTGTGATTTTCAATTGCGGTTGCAACTGTCTTAATCTGCGTATTCTTCCTGTCAATTTCAATTGTGCTTTGCACTGCATCGCAGAACCAAGGAACACCAGCTATTTCTTCTTCCTTTGTTGGGATAAGATTAATCCTGCTCATGTCTTCGTTCTTAACTTCGAATGCATCACAAGCATTATTCTTTACTCCAAATGTATCGGCTGATTTTTCTTCCCACCTATATTGTATGTGCTGTAAACCTGCGTCCACAAATGCTGCCAAACCGGTTTTTCCTTCTTCGCATGCAACAGCATCTTTAATAATTCCTGGTCCTTCCCCTCCAGGTCCGGATTCTGTGCCGTTTGCTTTTACATTAAGTTTAATCGGTAATGGGCATAAGGCTGTTCCTGCGGGGGAAATTCTTGTTACTTTTCCTGTTACTGTTTCACTCACGCTTTTTCTTGGATTGTTATCAGAATTGCCTGTTACGGTTAGTGAAAGTTCGTGTTTTTGATCTGAGCCATCAGTTCCAATAACCAAGGTCAAACCATTGCCAAGTTCAATGCTTGATGGACTAATTTCATGCAGAACATCAGTTGAACCGCAACCGCTTTTATCTGCAATATTGAAGAGTTTGCCGTTTATATTTTGGCTTGTGTAACGTGTTGTTCCGACAGGTGTATCGCCGTAAGAAGAAAAATCAAGTGCTTTTGTATTTAGGCATTCACATGGATTAAGTCTGCCGTCTCCAAAAGTGCTGAAGTTCTGTCCGATGTTTTCTGCAGATTCAAGAAGTGACCAGTAATCCTTAATTATCATAGGGAATGCTATTTGTTTTTGCTGACCATTAGGAGTTGTAAAGCTTACTCCGAGGTTTGTTCTTCCTTCTGCAGAGTACATTCCTGATGTAAGGAAATACCTAAGGTTTCCTATGTTTGCAAACTCGTTTGCTGAAAAGAACTCCGCTGCAGGAGCTTGGTTTCTGTATCTCTTCAAAGCTTTAACAAGATCAAATGTCAAAACCTGTGTTACTCTTCCGTTTGGACCGGTTACAAACTCCTCATTTTGCACTGCCCAGCTTTCAATCATTTCCGTGCTTCCTGAGCCTGCATCCGTTGGGGTTGAAACGCCTGTTCCTGCAAAATTAATTGTGTTGTTGCTGAATGGCAGGAACACGCCCTGATCAAAACAGGTGTTGATTAGTTTTAGTTCAACAGGTTTTCCAAAAAAGTTGTTAAAGTTCAGTGTTTGTGAAGGGCTCACAGAAATACAGTCCCTGTAATTTTTTGTGTATTCATTAGTAACACTAACATTAAGTGTCGCCAAATCAATGCTTTTCTCATTGCTTTCGTTTGCCTTTGCCTTAACTCCCAATTGATATTTTCCAAAGAAATTTGTCGGCTCAACTGCAATGTTTGCTTCTTCCCCAGGTTCAATTGTGATTGTTTTTTCAGCAATATTTATTCCGGGTTGTGGATTGAAACTCAAATCAACAGTGCTTTCACAGCTGTTTCTTACTGCAAATCCGCCTTGTCCGCAGTTCCATGAATTGTTCATTGAAGAATTATAAGAACCTGCATTCATCCCGCCAAATTGAGGTGAACTATATCCTCCTCCGTAATTACCTCCGTAGAATGGCTGTGCATACGAAGTGTTTGGATAGGAGCTCCCCTGATAATCATAATAATTATCCCCATAAACAGAGTTTTGAGGATATTCTGAGCCAATGTATGGAGGAATTCCTGTGCCATACCCGTTTTGCATGGAATAAGGATCATATTGTGAATATCTTGAATTAGTGTATTGTCCAAACTGTCCTCCGTAATTTCCATATCCTGTGTTGTACGGACAACTATCAATTACAATATCCCTGTTGGTTAAAATCTCGACACATTCTGAAAGGTTGTTCACATTAATGCTTGTGTCAATTTTTTGTGTTAAAACATCCTTATCATTTGCCTTCAAGTGTGTTGATTGTATTTCTATTTTCACTTCTGCTTTTCCTGAAATAATTTTATCAGGTTTGAATTCAAGTGTTATTGTTTCCTCTGCATCTTCTGAAATTATCGGTGCGATTTCCTGGAACACATTGCTTAGTTGTATTGATCTTGCTCCTTCTATTGTGGAACTTGCTCTGTAGGTTCCAAGAAGATTATCTTTTCCTGTAACAACCCTTATACTTGGGCTTCTAAGTGAAACTTTTTCTCCGTTCACTTTACATGTGTTGCTTACTGTAAGATTAATTGTTTTTGTTTCTGTTGTTGAACCGAACACAGTCCATTCGCTTGGGAATACATTGAAACAGCTTGTATCATCAACTCCTTCTCCAAATCCGATTCGTAGTTCCATTGGTATTGATGCTAACCATTTCTGTTGGAATGCCGAATTAGAAACATAAATATTTATTGCACCAAGAAGCTTGACTGGTTCTGCAATGAGTTTTCCTTTTTCACCAATTTTTACTGTCCCCTCAAGGTTAGTGTTTGCATCCGCATTAAGTCTTGTTCCTTCAATAGGCTGTTCGAAAATTATGTTTGCAAATCCTTCGAAGTCCTTGCTTATTGAAACGCCATCCACATCTAGCGGTATTTGTGAAAGATTGAGTAAACTTGCATCAATTGTTTTAAAGGCGGTTCCACCAACAGTTAAAGCAAGGCTGATAGTATTTGGTTCTGTAAGAAGAATATTAGAACTAATTTTGATTTCTTTTTCAAGCGGTTTGTAACCAACTTTTTCAACTAAAATTCCTACTGTTGTTCCATCTGCTGGTGAAAGCAGAGTATATGCAAAAATTCCTTCGCTGTCAGTTTGTCCTGAAGCAATGACTCCTCCATTTTTCTTGATACTTATAAATGCATTTGAAATTGAATTATCTTCATCACTTACTTTTACTAATAAATTATTGTTGATTAAAGGCACAAGTACTTTTGGTAAAACATCAAATTGTAATTCATCTGCAGGAAGAACTTTTACCAAAATTGTTTTTCTGTAAACCTCAATTGCATTTTCGTTTCCTGATGTAATTGAAATGTCAAGCGGAATTGTTCCTTCTTTCTTTGCCTCAAATACAACCTCTCCTCTAATCACTGAATCTTTTTGAAGTTCTCCAATTGCAAGTGATACCTCGCTTCCAACTCCTGTACCTTCTCTTTCTTCTCCCAAAGCAGTTCTGATTTTGTAAGAATCAATGGATATTCCACTGGTTTTATCCTTAATGTTTAATTGTGATGCGCTTAATGGTGATTCTGAAAGACTTGAAATATCAAAAATTAACCTATACTTATTGCTGATTTGTCCTGAGTATTCATCTAATACATTAGATGTTAGGTTTTCCCTAAGGTCAGTTATTGTATAATTTGAACAGAATTCCTCTCCGCAAAGACTTGACGGGCCTGAAGTGTAAGTTCTTTTGTAAGCATTAGCATACAATCCTTGTTTATCTCCCCTTGAAGCTGATGTTCCAAGAACAGCATCGATTGGTGTTCTTAAATAACCTCCGCTTTGTCCATAAGCTCTATACCAAATATCCAACAAAGAACCGATTTTTGCTTCATCTCTAATTTGAATATCTGCTTCTATTTCATAAACTCCTTCAGCAATATCACTAAACACTATATTTGCCCATTTTGCCTGGCCTGTTGTCTGGTGCTGGAAATCGATTGTTTCTCCGATTGGTGCATTATAAGATGTGCCTTTTGCAATTGATTTGTAAGCGGCTCTTACAGCTGTAATGTAAAGCATATCTTTTTCCATTACATCGTTTTCTTCTTTTCCTGTTCTAATGTGAACTCCTGCTTCCTCAAAACTGCTATTTTTTGGAATCAGCATTCTGAATTTTGCAGTGTATTTTAAACCTGGGTTAAGTGCTCTTTCAGCTTCTGATACGCTTTCTTCTCCAACAAATAATCCGTCTAGTTCAATATCAAATTTCTGAATAGAGCTTGCAAGCACAACTCTTTTTTCAATTGTAACATCTTTCTGCAAACCAATTGGAATTGTTGTTGTTGTGCTAAGACCATTTGAGGAAACTATTAGGAATGCGACTTTATCTGCTCTTATACTAATACTTTTCTTTCCATCCAAATCAGTTGTAACTTCCTGCAAAAGTTGTCCATTAAATGAATCAACTGCTTTTATTGTTGCATCAGTTACAGGTTTTCCCTGTTCATCAGAAACACTAATCTCAATTTTGCCTGATCCTATTGGTAATTTTATCTGAAGAACATTTTCACTTCTGCTATTAAGACTTACAGTGTCACTTGTTTTTTCTCCATACCCTGGCTTCAAAGCATAAACATAATACAATCCGTCTTCCACTCTTTCAAATATTCCTCTTCCATCTAATCCTGTTACAAGTTCCTGTCCTACTTGTGTGCCATCGGCATTTTTCTTTAATTTCAATCTCACATTTTCAACAGGCTTGCCATTTTCATCAACCACATTAACAAGTAAACTCTCGCTGTTTTCAAGAGTAGCTGCTTCTATTTCAATCTGTTTAAAGTCTGCTGAAGGCCTCAAAGAAATGCTTTCAATTAAATAACCTGTTTTATCAATCATCAAATCATAATCAATATCTTCGCCTACATTGAATTCTGTTTTTCCTTCAGAATCAGTGTTTTTGCTTGTGATTGGTGTTTCTCCTTTTGAAAGAGTCACAAGTGCATTAGAAACAGCATCGCCTGTTTCTTTATCCTTTACAATAACTCTGATTTTTCCAGCCACATTATCCTGCAATAGCACGGCAAATTCGGTTGTTTCATCTATTTTTACATCCTGTACAATTCCTGCAATTTTTCCGTCATACTCTCCAAAAACCCCTGTCCTATCATAAGCAACAATATAATATCTTCCGCTGGGAACTGAATTGAAAATTGCTGTTCCTGAAGCACTTGTTTGCTTTGTCTCAAACATTGTTCCAGTGCCTCCTGAGGATGAAGCGGCATAAAGAGAAACATCAATTCCTGTTACTGTTTCGCCTTTATTATTTCGTACGGTTACAAATACACTTCCCTGTCCCTGTTCGGTTCCTTCAAGAAATAAGTTGAATGATGTTTGTGATGAAAGGGAAATCGTATCGCTTTGCAGAGTATAATCTCCCAATACTCTTGCATTTAGTGTATCACAATCACTGGGTATTTGCAAATCGATTATTCCTGAAGAAGTATTTTTGGTTGCATTAAAATTATTTCCAGTGCATGAAAATTCAACTTCAACAAAATCGCTTAACAATCTTGTTGTTCCTGCTTCCATCAAATTTATTGTTTTGTTAAAAAATTGAATTTCTTTCTGCAGAATAACAGTTAACCCTGTTTTGCTTTCCTGCGGGGTAAGATACGGTTTTTTATCATTGTAACCTGAAGCACTAATGTTAAGTTCTGCTTCCTCATTGAGCGGTAACTGAAGTGTTGCAATACCCTGCGAGTTTGTTGTTGCCAATCCTACTTCATTGCCGTTTACAATGGCTGAAATTGTCGCGCCGGAAACATTATTCCCTTCATTATCCTGTACCAAAATTTCCACTGTTGCGCTTGAAAAAAACAATGCAGTGATTCCCCAAATTAAAAGAAAAACAAGGAGTAATGAAAGCACAATTGCGATTGGAAAAGTCGGAATATCTTTTGCTTCTATTACGTCAACAACTTTGTAAACCGGCAGGCCTTTTTCGTCGAGCCAATCAAGGAATTTATAATAAGATTCTTCAGCATTTTTGTAGATTTCTGATAGGCTCATAGAATCACTGAATCATTAAATACAATTAATGTATATATTACTTATTGTATTACGTCTTTCCATTTAAAGATATCTATCTTTCCATTTAAAGATATCTATTATTCTTTATAAATTTATTATTTCCCCTAAATTTCGCTTTTTAATGCACAAATTTCTTGAGACTAACTCCGTAAATGTGTGCATTGTCTGTTGTTTCACTAACCATATATTTTGGATTAGTTTCCTCAAAATAAAGGACAATTTCATACCATTCAACTGTAGGCAGAATAGGTGTTCCTTCAATGTTTGCCGCATTTGGCTTTACTACTTTCACTTCCCAGTCATATAATTTGAACCCGCCGTATTCTGGGTCTGACTCTACTGAATTTACCTGATCTATTCCTGTTGAACTAATTGCATTTCTAACTGCAGTGTTCAGTGCTCCTTCTTCTGGTGTTGTGTCTTTCACAATATTGCCAATTTGTTTTGCTGCTGCCAAAGCTTTGAACAATCTTAAAGGAACATAAATTCTAAATCTTCCTCTTGGAAGAATAGCTTCTTTTAGTGTTTTTCCTGATTGTACATTCTGCACTTTTACCAAAGGGAATTTTTCGTATTCTAAATCATCCATTATATCAGGACTCAAATCCATTGTTATGTAGAAGGTTCCTATGCAGTCGCTGAATGTTCCGCTATCACAGCCTATTACTTCGAAAAAGTTTTCAATATTTCCTCCTTTTACTTGTTCATTAAATCCCTTTTGCAGTGTTGTTTCCATTGCAATTCTGTCAGTTTGTTCAAGGTCAATTATGAAGCCCCTTGCATCGGGAGTTTTTTCTAGTATAAAATTCAGGTGTCTTGCTGCTCTTAGCGCAAACTTGTTTTTGCCATCTTCTCCAACTCCAAACCTATCTGCAACAAATTCTTTTTTCAGGTCATCCCAAAGTATTTCTTCATCCAAAAATGTGACATAAACTTCATCAGGAATTCCGCTTGGCGGATTATCATCTCTTATTGAAAAATCCTCCACGCTGTACCTTATTCCGTAATTAAAAACCTGTAGTGCGTCTGCTCTTGCCAAATCAGCAATCGCCTGTATTTCTTCTTGTCCTGAAATAGCTGAAATAATATCTGATGTGTTTCTTTCGGTTGAAATCATTGACTGCACAAGCAGAAGTGAAAGCACTATTAGTATGAATGCAATCAGTGCAGTAAAAAGTGTGAATCCTTTTTCTTTCATTGTTTTATTTATAGTTAAAAGAAATATAAATAAGTCTATGATGAAATATCAATCGCATAACTTGCCCATGCCTTATAAATATTGGCAAAGTCAGCCGGACTGAAATTATTGAAATTAGCTCCCAGGTTTTTCGAATCATCATTGTATTTGTTCAGGTAACATTCCGCCTCTTTTTGGCAGTCAGTGTATTCTAATAATTTGTTCACTGCACAGGTTGCATTATTTGAAACGGCTTTTTTTGTTGCATCTTCAACATCACACCCAAACATGAAGTTATCCCCTAATTGTTCGCTAAGCCCCAGTCCTGTTTTGACTATTCCTATTGATGTCACAAGTGCTTCGAGGTTCATTCCTGTTGTTTTTTCAAATTGCTGTCTTGTTTTTTCATTATCTGCGTTTACAGCGCCTGCGATTAGTGTTGCATATCTGTCCCCATTTGGTTGTTTTGACAAATAATTATTTGAAATATCCAAATGAGTCTGCTGCATTCTTACAGGCTTAAATGGTTCAGGGTAATTTTCAACATTTTCAACTTTCGGAATCAATCCAGGGAATGCCTCATCAAGTTCTTTGTCAAATCCTGTGTCTTTGCAGTCATTCAAAATAAACTCTTCAGCCGTATCTTTCGGAATATTATTTGTAAGCTTGATTATGAGTTTTGTGTCTCCGCCTGTTTCGGTTACTGCTTTGATTCTGTACGTATTGTACTTTATTATTTCATTGCTCTTGTCTTCAGATTCAAAAATAAGAGGCGATAAGTCTGATGCTATTACTCCTCTTTTGCTGAGCTCTGCAGACACGGTTTGTGTATCTGGCTTTTGCGGTGTTTTGGCAAGTTCGTTTTCCAGTGCAAGATCATATGCTTTAAGTCCCAAATAGTTTGCAAACAACCCGAATAATCCTTCTTTTACTATATTCTTTATGTAAAGAAGTCCGCCTTTTCCAAAGAACTTCGGAATTGCCTGGTCAGGATTTACTTTAGCCTTTGCTGCTTCTGCAAGTGCTGAAGATGACCTCTGGGTAAAACCGTTTTCAACAAGTTTTGCAAAAGCAGTGTTCTTGCCTAGTGCACTGTCTCTTACTTTTCCAATCAGCCTGTCCTCAATTTCCTTATATGCCTTTTCCTGTGCTTCTTTCGAAATCGAGTGCGTATACCCTGTTATTGCGCTTTGGCTATCAAGTACTGGTGCAAGATTATCAACAACTTTTATTCCTGAGGTAGGGTTCTTTAGTTCATCTATAATT